>MVCS01000037.1 GCA_002049885.1 Planctomycetales bacterium 4484_123
ACCCAATCGCATGTGGGCCACGACTCCCTGGTCGCCGACAGAGTGGTGCTGACCAACGGCGTGGCGGTGGCCGGTCACGTGGAGATAGGTTCGGGTGCGATACTATCGGCCCACACGGTGGTACACCAGTACTGCTGGGTGGGCGAGCTGGTCATGACCCAGGGCAACTCCGGCACCTCACAGCACATCCCGCCCTTCTGCGTGCTCCGGTACATCAACGTCGTCGCCGGGCTGAACGTGGTGGGTCTGCGCCGGGCCGAGTACGTCGGCGCCGATGACCGGGCCCAGTTGAAGGAGGCGTATCGGCTGCTGTACCGCTCGTCGCTGACGCCCGCGGAGGCGCTGGCGGAAATGGAGGCCCACCGCGAATGGGGCGCCCCGGCGGATCGCTTCCGGCAGTTCCTCCGCCGGGTGCTCTCAGCCAAGCCGCCGCATGACCGCGGCTTGGCCAGCCCGCGAGCAGACAGACCCTCGTGGGCTCACGGCCCGAACGAATCGTGAGCTAGGCTTCGTCGGGCTCGGCCGGTTTGTCTTGCTGGGCGGGGGGACTGTCCTGTTCGTCCCTGACAGTGCCCTTGATGGCGAGCTGCTCGATGCCGATGGCCTTGCCCGTTTCCGGCTCCACCTCCACCAGGAGCCCGTACAGTCGGGGGTCGCCGGTGGCCACGAGGAAGGGCGTGGGCATGGCGGTGGTCAGGTATTGCAGCACGCGTTCCTTGCGCCGGCCGAGGATGCTGTCATAGGGCCCGGTCATGCCCAGGTCGGAGATGTGGGCCGTGCCCCCATCCAGGATCGACGCGTCGGCGGTGGGGATGTGCGTGTGGGTGCCGAAGACGATGCTCGCCCGGCCATTGAGCAGCCAACCCATGGCGATCTTCTCGCTGGAGGCCTCGGCGTGAAAGTCCACCACGCGGATGGCGACCTCGCTGGGGATTTCCTGAAATACCTGCTCGACGGTCCTCCAGGGCGAGTCGGCCGGCTGCATGTACAACTGTCCGAGCAGGCAGGTGACGGCCACGGGGTGCCGGTCGTCCTTGGTGGGCACCACGGTCCAGCGCCGGCCCACGGCGCGGTCGCCCAGATTGGCCGGTCGCACGATGCGATCCGAGGTGCCCATGACCGTGGTGATCTCGCCCTTGCGGTACACGTGGTCGCCCAGGGTGACCACGTCCACGCCATAGTGCAGCAGCTTCCTGAAGATCTGCGGGGTGATGCCGCTGCCCCCGGCGGCGTTCTCGCCGTTGCAGACCACCAGGTCCACATGATGGTCCTGGATGAGTCTGCGGAGGTGGTCGGCCAGCATGCGCCGCCCGGGCTTGCCCACCACGTCGCCGATGCACAGGATCTTCACTGACATCCAAGCCGCCTTCCCAGGCCCTCGCCTCGCCGCACCCATGCTATGCTCGCCGGCGCGGATTGTCGAGCCATCGGGTGCGAGTGGCTCCCCGGCTGCCGGCAGCGACCCCGGCGCGGGTGCCGGGCCAGTCGGGCCTGCTAGCCCTGTCGTCGCCGTTGCAGGGGAGCTTCAGCCTGATGCGTCCCGACTCACCTCGTCCCGCCGACGTGCCGAGAATACAATAGGACGATCTCGATGCGCCGGCGGCCCGGGCGGGTCGCGGCGCCTGGCCGGGAGAGCCGCAACGGCGACGAGGCAGCGGATGATTGCAGTTCACGTGACCCACGAGGCGGTGGAGAAGATGGGGGGCATCGGGGCGGTCATTGAGGGGCTGGCGACCTGTCCATCCTATCGTGAGGCCTTCGAGCGGACGGTCTTGGTGGGCCCGCTGTTGGCCACGGACCGGCCCGCGGCGGAGAGGCTGGGCCGGGCCGGCGAGGTCATCTACAGCTCGCTGGACGAGATCGACGCAGGGGGCTGGTCAGCCAAGTTCCGCCCCATCGAGCGGACCTACGAGGTGGGCATCATCTATGGTCGCCGCCCGCTGGATCTGCCGGCAGGCGAGGGTGGCACCGAGGTGGAGGTCCTGCTGGTGGACGTCTTCCGCTTCAACAGGGAGCGACTGAACCTCTTCAAGGCCCAGCTCTTCAGCCGCTTCGGCGTGCCCTCCGACCGTTTCGAGCATATCTGGGAGTATGAGCAGTACCTTCGGCTGGCCGAGCCGGCGTGCGAGGCCCTGCGCGTCATCGGTTGCCGGGGCCGGCCCGGCCGACCCGTAATCATATTTGCCCATGAGTACATGGGCATGCCCACCGCGCTGCGGGCCATGCTGGACGGCGAGGGCGACGTGCGAACGGTCTTCTACGCCCATGAGACCGCCTCTGCCCGCCGCACCGTCGAGACCCATCCCGGCCATGACCTGATGTTCTACAACCTTCTCGATGCCGGCCGGGCCGAGGGCAGGACCCTGGAGGAGTTCTTCCCCGAGTTGCACGGGTTCTTCAAGCACCCGCTGGTCAAGGCGGCGCGTTTCTGCGACGCGGTCTTCGCCGTCAGCGACTTGGTGGCCCGGGAGATGCGATTCCTTTCCCCGGCCCATCAGACCATGCCCGTGGAGGTCATCTACAACGGGGTGCCGACCGGCATGGTGCCGGCTGAAGCGCGCCGGCAACACCGCCGCAGGCTGAGGCAGTACGCCAAGGCGATATTCGGCTTCGAGCCGGACTATATATTCACGCACGTCGCCCGGCCCGTGCTGTCCAAGGGCATCTGGCGCGACCTGGGCGTCATGCACGAGCTGGAGCCGCTGTTGAAGCGCCGGGGCAGCACTGCCGTGTACTTCCACCTGGGCACGCTGGCCGGGCAGCGCCGCCGCCGGGACGTGCTGCACATGGAGCGGCTGTACGGCTGGCCGGTGCACCACGAGCTGGGCTATCCCGACCTGTGCAACGGCGAAGAGACCGTGGGGGAGCTGTTCGAGGACTTCAACCGTCACCATTCGGCCATCCGCGTGGTGCAGGTGAACCAGTTCGGCTGGGAGCATCGCCTGTGCGGCCTGCGGATGCCTCAGGGCGCGTGCATGGGCGATATCCGCCACGGCACCGACGCAGAGTTCGGCCTGAGCGTGTACGAGCCGTTCGGCATCAGCCAGCTTGAGCCGCTCCCGGCGGGCGCCATCTGCCTGGTCTCAGGCGTCTGTGGCTGCCTGGATCTGGTCCGGCGCTGCGTGGACGGCGCTTTGCCGCCCAACGTCCTGGTGGGCGACTACGTCCCCGGCCGGGGGACGATGACCGCCGCCCGCGCCGCGGCCTTGGGCCGGGCCGAGCGCGACGAGGTGGAGGCCGGCCAGGCCAAGCGCCTGGCTGCGGAACTTGCCCGCCGACTGCCTCGGGATGAGGCACAGATGGCCAAGCTGGTGGAGTTGGGTTGGCGGCTGGGTCAGCGGTTGAGTTGGCAGCGCGTCGTCAGCGAATACTTTCTCCCTGCGGTCCGGCGGGCCTGCGAACGCGACGATCCTGCCGGGGACGGCTCGTGAGGCTGCTCGGTGCGGTCGAACAAGAACTCCCCGCAGCTTGACCTGTCCCGGCGGCGTGCATAGGATTCTCTGGAAGCACCCCAAGTGAGCCGGGTCTGGTCTGACTGTCTCGACCGGGCATGCTCGCATGCAAGGGACTGAGCGGTACTGGGTTGTGGTGGTTTTGGAAGACCGTTCAGCGGCGGTGGCCCGGCGGCGGCAGCGGGTGCCAGCGGGGTCCGAGTGCCCGACATGGCCGCGTCCAGTCGGAAGGACCTCGGTCACTTCAAACGCTGGAATGAGCGCTGGGAGCGGCCATGAAGCTATCCTCGAGGGCGGAGCTGGCGGTCAAGGTGATGCTCGTGTTGGCGGAGCGTGACAATGGCCGGACTCTGCCCCTGGCAGAGGTCTGCCGGCTCCGTGGCCTGCCCCGCGACAACACCGCCAGGGTCTTCGGCATGCTGGTCAGGGCGGAGCTGGTGGAGGCGGTCCGTGGCCGGCACGGGGGCTACCGTCTGGCCAGGCCCGCCAGCCAGATCTCGCTGCTGGACGTCATGGAGGCAGTGGACGGCCCCCTGGCCGTCAACTTCTGCCAGTACCACCCGCCGCGGTGCGACAACATGGATTGCCCCGTCCGGCCCGTGTGGGACAAGATCCAGCACACCATTCGTTCCGTCCTGTCCTCCAAGACCCTCGACCAGTTGGTCTGCAATCATCAGTGACGGCCGCCGTGGCGGCGGCTCGTTACGGCATTGGCCGGGTCCGGCCGTGCGGGTCGGTCCGGGGTTCGAGCAGTTCGGGCCGGACCGCCGGCAGGATGCGTCCGGGGATGGGCCGCTGGCCGTCGGAGAGTCCGCCGGCCGGGCGGCCAGTGTGTCTATCAGCCGGCGCCGCCACAGCGACACCCGTTCGGCGTAGGCCGGGTCGTTGATGCGGTCGGTCGTCTCCTGGGGGTCCTGGCGCAGGTCGAAGAACCACTCCTGACCGCTGGCCGAGTCCCAGATGAACTTCTCCTTGCCGTCGGTGACGAACTGCCAGCCTCGGTTTGGCCGGCTGTGTTCGCCGTGGACGAATTCCCTCCAGTGGACCTGCCGGCCCTGCACGAGCGGGCCCAGGCTGGAACCCTCGACCCGTTGAGGTATGGGCAGGCCGAATACGCCGCCGTGAAGGTCACGCCCTCCGAGGCCAGTTCGTCCAGGAACGGCGTCTCGACCACTGGATGGCCCAGAGAGCCCAGGCAGTCGCCGCGCCACTGGTCGGGAAAGAACAGGACGGAGTTCGGCCGTTGGTCCATGGGCTTCTCCCTGGCGGGTCACATTGACCGGGCAATCCAAGCGGCCCCGAGGCCGATTGCGATGCCGCCGAGTCGGGCCGGCACGTCTGGGCATACCGGTCGGCCAGAACCGGATTCGCCAGAGGGCGCCTGGGCCGGCGGGCGTGTTGATCGGTTGCCGCCCGGCGGGCCGGGTGCCGTCCTTTGAGGCCCTCACGTTCTCGGGCCGACTTGCCGGTTCCAGAGCGAGGCATACAGGCCGCCGCGGCGGAGCAGTTCGGAGTGGGTTCCGGTTTCCACCACCCGGCCGCCGTCGAAGACGATGATGATGTCGGCGTCTCGGGCGACGGAGAGGCGATGAGCGATGATGAAGGTGGTGCGTCCGCGGGCGAGCCGGTTGACGGCGGACATGACCAGTTCCTCGCTGGCGGCGTCGAGGTTGCTGGTGGGCTCGTCCATGATGAGGATGGCGGGGTCTTTCAGGAAGGCCCTGGCGATGGCGATGCGTTGGATTTGCCCGCCGGAGAGGCCCACTCCGCGTTCGCCGACGATGGTGAGGTAGCCGTCCTCGGCCTGTAGGATGAACTCCTCGGCGTTGGCGGCGCGGGCGGCCTCGCGGACCTCTTCGGGGGTGGCGTTGGGCCGGCCGTAGAGGATGTTCTCCCAGATGGTGCCGCTGAAGAGGACCGGTTCCTGCGGCACGACGGCGATGGCCTTACGCAGGGAGCGGACCTTCAGTTCGCGGATGTCCTGGCCGTTGAGCAGGATGCGTCCGGTCTGGGCGTCGTAGAACCTGGGCAGCAGGCTCAACAGGGTGCTCTTGCCGGCACCGCTGGGCCCGACCAGGACTACCTTCGAGCCGGGGGGCACCTCGAAGTCCACGTCCTTCAGCACCACCACCGGATCGTCGGTGGGGTAGGCGAAGGAGACGTGCTCGAAGCGGACGGTGGGGGCGGCATCGAGCTTGAGGTCCCTGGCGTTGGGGGCGTCCTGGATGTCCGGGGTGGTGTCGAAGAAGTCGAAGACGCGGTCGGCGGCGGCCGCCGACCGCTGGAGCCGGGTGTACAGCCGGGCGAAGAAGTTCATCGGCTGGAGCACGCGGGCGGTGTACATGACGAACAGCGGCAGCATGCCCAGTGTGGCCTTGGTGGTGGTCGGGTCGCTTGAAGTGATGCGATAGATGCCGAAGCTCAGCACGATGGCCAGGCCCAGCAGGCGGGTGACCTCGCCGGCGGCGTGGACGACGCCGGCAAGCAGTTGCTGGCGGAGGGTGTGCTGGCGGAGTTCCTCGGCGTCGTCGAGGACGCGGCGTTCCTCGCGTGGCTCGGCGGTGAAGGCCTGCACCTCGCGGATCATGGCGAAGCGTTCCTGGACGTGTCCGCTCATGCGTTCGACGGTTTCGCGCTGTTGTCGCGTGGCCCGGCGCATGGGCCGGCGAATGAGCCGGGTCACCGTCAGGAACACCGGAGTGGTGGCGAAGGACACCAGCGCCCACTGCCAGTCCAGCCAGAACAGCGTCGCCGTCACCGTGACCGCCGTCAACAGCGACTGGGAGAGCTGGATCATGATCATGTCGAAGGCCTCTTGAGCGGCCTGTACGTCGGCGATGATGCGGGCGACGATGGTCCCGGTGGGCCGGCTGTCGTGGAAGCCCAGGCTCAGCCGCTGGAGGTGGCGGAACAGTCTGAAGCGGACGTCGCGGATGGCGGAGGCGGCGGCCCGCTGAGGAAAGTAGAAGCGTCCCAGTGTGGCGGCCCAGTGCAGGAGCATCAGCCCGCCCAGCAGCAGGGTGATCATCCCCCAACGCGACCAGGCCTGCTCGGCCGTGATCCGCCCGTCGAAGTAGGGTTTGCCCACGTCGTCGATGGCGAACTTGATGTACCAGGGCATGAACAGGCCCAGGGCGATGCGGAACAGCCCCGCGACAACCCCCGCAGCCAGGGAATGCCAGTACGGCAGCGAGAAACTCAGAAACCGCCAGAGATTCCTGAGGCTGACGTTCTCCGCGCCCTCCGGCCTGTTCACAGCAGCGGCCAAGACGCCGGCTCCGTTCTGGGCAAATAGTCGCGACGAACGCAGCTTTTACCGTTCCCGGCCGGGGGCCGCAAGGCTTCGCGCCGGCCGGGCCTGCGCATGCGGGACGGGCCGCTCAGGCTTCTCCGCTCTCCTCCGTCAGCATCCTGTAGAAGGACACGAAGTCGTTCTTACTCTCGGAGTTCATCCAGGCCATGGCCTCGCGCGGATGCTGGTCCAGGATGCCGGTGAGCATGTAAGGGATGTGGTAGCCCCACTCGATGCCCTCCCGCAGGGGCAGGATGGTGGTGCTGATGACATCCAGTATGGGCTCGATCCTGAATTTGGGGTTCTTGAGGAAGCCGATGAGCAGTTCGGTGGGGCAGTTGCCGGCGGCCCGGCCCAGGCCGTAGAGCGTGCCGTCCAGGTAGTTGGCGTTGCGGATGACGGCCTCGATGGTGTTGGCGAAGGCCAACTGCTGGTTGTTGTGGAAGTGGGCGCCGACCTCCTTGGTCTTGAGGAACTTCTGGAAGCGCGAGACCAGGAAGTGCACCTCCTCGCTGTACAGCGCCCCGAAGCTGTCAACCACGTACACGGCCTGGACGGAGGTCTCTTCCTCGATCTGCTGGAGGGCCTCGTCCAAGAAGGGCCCGCCCATCTCGTGGGAGATGGCCATGATGTTTATCGTGGCCTCATAGCCCTTGTCGGTGGCGTTGTTGGCCAGGCGGATGGCCTTGTCGACGTCCTTGACGTAGGTGGCGATGCGGATCATGTCCACCACGGATTCATCCGCCGGCAAGATGTCCTCCGGCACGGCCTTGTGGGCGTCCTGCATGACGGACAGCTTGGTGCCGCCCGGGTCGATGCCATCGACGGCCCGTCGCAGGTGCTCTTCGTCGCAGAATCGCCACAGCCCGTACTCCTGGGGAGAGAACATCTCCTTGCTGTTGCGGTAGCCCAGCTCGACGTAGTCGATGCCCGCCTGGCAGCAGGCCTTGTAAACGGCCCTGACCGTCTCCAGAGAGAAGTGCGAGTCGTTGGCCAACCCGCCGTCGCGTATCGTGCAATCCAGAACCTTGATCTGTGGGCGATACATCGCAAAACCTCACCTATCTGTATCCAACCTACCTCCAGATAAGCACAGTCGGCCGAGCAGGGTGTAGTAAATTAACTATTCTACACCAATCCCGGCCGGTATGGCCAAATCCCGGCCGGTATGGCCAAGGCAAACCGCGCCTTTTGCCCACGGAGCCATCCCGGGCGGGGTGGTGGGGTGGTATCGTTCCCCGGCCAGGCCGGGCTTGATGGGTGGCGGCAACGGCCTCCTATCCCACGACCACGGCGGTGTACTTGCCGACCTCCGGCAGGGTGAAGCTCAGGCCGTTCTCGGCCCTTATGTCCCGGGCCTGCTCCGAGCCGGCTCCCAGCGGCAGGACCTGCTTGACTGAGCCTCTCAGGTGTGCACCCGGGGTCAGGTGGATGGCCACGTCCCTGGCGGGCTGGTCGGCGTAGTTCAGGACGTGGACGACCAGGCCGGCCTTGGCGGCCATGACGTTGACGGCCACGCCGGCGGGTGCGTCCACCTCAATTATCGGGTCGGCCAGGTGGGCCTTGACGTCATCGGCCAGTGCCTTTGCCGCCGGGCCGGTGGGCTCGGCCTCTATCTCCAGTTCCAGGGCGCCGGGGTAGAAGATGGACGTTCCCTTGCCGAAGCTGTTCTCGACGCGGCGGGGGAGATGCCGAACACGTCGGCCAGGCCGTAGTCGTCGCGGCGGGCCCAGTTGGCGTCGTACAGGCTGCTGGCGTTGGTGGCGATGAGGGTCCCGCCGGCGGCGACGAAGTCGCGCAGACGCTGGCAGTCGGCGTCGGAGAGGAACAGGATGCTGCGCAGCACCAGCACGTCGTAGAGACTCAGGTCGAAGGCCCCCAGCCGGTGCAGCGGGATGGCGTCGTAGAGGATGTGGTGCCGGACGAAGTTGTCGAACCAGCCGGCACGCTTGTTGATGTAGTTCATCTCGGCACACAGCAGGCCCACGCGGGCGAGGCTCTGGGCGTCTTCGTAGAGGGCGGGGTTGGCTTCCAGGAAGGCGTTGGTGGCGCAGCAGGTCCTTTTCGGCGTCGTAGTGGGCCGGGTCGTTGTCTTCCGAGAGGGGCATGTTGGCCGAGTCGTAGATGTGCTGGCAGAGGTGGCCGTTGTTGGACCAGATCACGTCGGGCCTGATTGACTGGGCGAAGGCCTTTAGCTCTTCGAGGATGTCCAGCACGCTGAGGTAGCGGAAGAGGTTCTTGGCCAGGTGCACGCGGTAGTCGGGGTGGGACAGCGGGATCCAGTCGAAGACCACCTCACGCGCCGAGCGCAGGTCGCGCTGCGAGACCGGCTCGGGCGGCAGGGGCGCGGGGATGTCGCAGGCCCGGCCCAGTCGCTCGGCGGTGAACTGGCGGAACTTCTCCTGGCAGATGTCGCAGTGGCACTTGCTGAAGTTGTTGTCCCAGAAGAACCCGTCGGCCCCGGCCTCCAGGGCAGCCCGGATGCGGCGCTTCTGGTATTCGCGCCAGTGCGGGTTGTTGACGCACATCATGTAGCGGGTGACGAGCTGGCCGTCGTAGCCGATGCCGCCGTAGGGTACCGGCTCGCCGTCGGGGCCGACCTGGCGCCAAGACTCGCACTCCGGCACGGTGCGGAACATCTCCTGCCAGAAGCAGTTCGTCAGCGAGATGTACACCAGCACGTGCATGCCGCGCTGGTGGAACTCGGCGATGCGCTTGCGGACGATGTCCCAATGGTAGCGGTCGTTTTCGATGGACCAGCCGGTGGACCAGACCAGGCAGCCGGCGTTGGCCCCCTGTTGGGCCATCTGCTCGGCCTTGTTGATGTCATACTCGCGGATTCGCCGGTGGAGGTACTCCAGCGAGTAGTTCGCCCGCCGCCACCAGTAGCTCATGATGGCCTTGGCCACCTCCGAGGGGCCGGCGTAGTCGAAACAGATTCGCAGGTTCTGGACCTTGGCCCATTGGGGCACGTCGGCCCCGACGCCGCCTTGATTGGTTATGGCCACGGCTGGTGTCCTTTCGTCTTTCCGGCCCCGTCGGGCCGATGTGCTGCGGAGTTACCGGATACGGAGTTCCCTGTTGACCTCGGAGGATCTGTAGATGGCGTCGATGATCTTCTGCACCCACAGCGCCTGCTCGCCGGGCACGGGGACGGCCTTGCCGTTGACCACGGCGTCCACGAAGGCCATGACCTCGGCGTGGTGGGCGTCCACGCGCTTCACGTCGTTGGGGGTGCAGTCCACCAGGTGCCCGCCCATCTCGACCTGCACCTTCAGCGGCCCGGTGGCCACCCCGCCCTTGTCCCCGACCACGTGGGCGCCGAGGACGTCCTCGGGCAGGTTCACGCAAAAGGCGGACTCCACCGTCATGGTCGCCCCGTTGTCGAAGCGGATCAGGGCGACGGCGAAATCCTCCACGTCGTAGGTCTTCCAGTCCCAGGGCCCGAACCGCCCCACGTGGCCGGGCTTGTCCCCGATGGTGCGGTAGGTCTTGCCGGCCACGGCCACCGGCTTGGGGCAGCCCATGAGATACCAGGTGAGGTCAATGGCGTGGACGCCGATGTCGATCAGCGGCCCGCCGCCCTGGAGCTTCTTCTGGCCGAAGACCCCCCAACTGGGCACGCCGCGGCGGCGTATGGAGAGGCTGCGGGCGTAGTACGGCTTGCCGATCAGGCCTTCCTCCACCACCTTCTTGGCGTACTGGGCCTCCGCGCTGAAACGCATGTGCAGGCCGATCTGCAGCTTCTTGCGGGCCTTCTTGGCCGCCGCCACCATCTGCTGGCCCTCGCGGGCGTTCATGGCGATGGGCTTTTCGCACAGAACGTGCTTGCCCGCACGCAGGGCCTTCAACGTCGAGCCCTTGTGGTCGTAATTGGGCGTACAGATGCTAACGGCCTGGATCTCTCTGAGCTTCAGCAGCTCGTCGGCCGAGTCGAACCAGTAGGGCACGTCGAACTGCTCAGCGCGTTGCTTGGCCCGGGCCGGGTCGATGTCGCAGACGGCCAGGACCTCCGAGTAGGGAGACTTCTGGTAGCCCTCCAGGTGCACTCGGGAGATGCCTCCGGAGCCTATGACACCGACCTTGATAGTTCTGGGCATGGCCGCAAACCTTTCGCTGCCTTGGCCGTTTGCATGGGGCCCTGCCGGCCCCCGCGCTGTCCAATGGGGGCGGATTCTACGCCGGGGACGGTCCGGCCGGCAAGGCGCGGGCGGAGTTTTTGGGCCCGGGACAATCCCGGCGGAAAGAGATGACGCCGGCCTCCTCGACCTCCGCGCCGCGGAAGCCGCTCAGGCGCCCCCGGGGGAAGATGAGGCTGCCATCTCCGCAAGGTGCTCGTCGTCGATTCCCTCGGCCTCGATGGCAGCCAGGAAGGCATCGACCACAGCCGGGTCGAACTGGGTGCCTCGACCCCGGCGCAGCTCCTCCAGGGCCTCGGCCACGGACTTGCCGCCGCGATAGACCCGGCTGGAGGTCATGGCGTCGAAGGCGTCGGCCACCGAGAGGATGCGCGCCGCCAACGGGATGGACGAGCCGCTGAGGCCTTCAGGATATCCGCTGCCGTCGTAGCGCTCGTGGTGGTATCGCACCGCCGGGATTTCCTGATCCAGGAAGGCCATCCCCTCCATGATGCGTACGGACATCACGGGGTGCTGGCGGACCAGCGCCCACTCCGCATCGGTGAGCCCTCCTTCCTTCAGCAACACGCTGTCGGGCAGGCCGATCTTGCCGATGTCGTGCAGCATGGCGGCCCGGGCGATGTGCTCCAGGGCGCGCTCCGGCAGTTGCATCTGGCGGGCGATCATCGAGGCGTAGCGGCGCACCTTGGCGGAGTGGTTGGCGGTGTGAATGTCGCGGGCCTCCAGGGCTGAGATGAGTCCGCCGATGGCATCCACGAACAACCGCTTGAACTTCGCGTCCAGCCGGGCCAGCTCCTGGCATAGACTGTCCACTCGCTCCTGCGATGCCTCCGGCGTCTTCTGGTCGGGCTGGCACTCCGGGTCCCCCGCCCGGCAGATGCGGTTGCGCCCGGCCCGCTTGGCCGCGTATAGCGCCTGGTCGGCCAGGTTGAAAAAGGCCTCCGGGTTGTCGGCACCCGGGACGGTCATGTCCACCACGCCGATGGAGGTCGTCAGCGTCATCTCCACGCCCTCGCGCCCCACGGCCTGCTGGCCCAGACAGGTGCGGATGCGCTCGGCCACCCTGGCGGCGTTCTCGCCGGTGGTCTCGGGCATGAGCACCGCGAACTCGTCTCCCCCCAGCCTGGCCACGGTGTCGGTGGCCCGGATGTTCTCCGTGATGACCCGCGCGAAAAGCTTGAGGATCTCGTCGCCCGCCTGGTGTCCGAAGGCGTCGTTGGCGGCCTTGAAGAAGTCGATGTCCATCACCGCCAACGCCAGGGGCCGGCTGTAACGGCGGGCCCGCTGGAACTCCTCGGTGAAGATCTGCTGGAAGTGCCGGCGATTGTTCACGCCGGTGAGGGCGTCCGTCCGCGAGACCTCCTCCACGTGGCGCAGCAGCTCCTCGAACTCCTCGGCCAGGGCCAGGGCCTCGCCCCGCAACTCGGCCGACAGCGACTCCACCTCCTGGCCCGCCCGCAGCCGCCTCACCCGCCTCAGCAGGCTGGCCGTGGGACGCGATACCAGCACGTGGATGACGGTCACCATGAGCATGGCGAAGCCAATGGCCCACAGCAGGGTGATGGTGACCGCCCGCTCAAAGGCCCGCAGCCGGCGATGTGTGTCCCCGGCGTCGCCCTCCACGACCAGGTTGCCCACCGGCGAGCCGAACGAGTCGTGCAGCACCTGGAAGCCCATCAGCGTGGTCTCGTCCCTCCGCCAGACCGCCTGGCCGAAGCGGGGCACCGTTACCCCCGGCGGGCCCGAGCTTGCAGGTTGCAGGGCGATGTTCACTCCCACCGCTGCCGACAGCTCCGCGAGCAACGGCTCGTCCAGGGGCCGCATGGTCACCACGTACCCCAGCCGCTCGCTCCCGGTCGGCCCGGTCACTTCGCACCGGGCGAACATGACCAGCCCCCAGGGCGTGTTTGCCACGCCTGAGATCCGCCTCGCCGCCGGGCTCAGGCGGAAGGCCGACAGGTCGCGGAGGTCCTCTCCGGGGCGGGGGAGGTCTGTTCGGACCAGCCGGCCACCGGGGCCGACCCGCCAGGCCGAGATCAACTCCTTGCGCCGATTGCATACCAGCACGCTGTGAATACGCCGGTCCGGCAGTTGGCATGCGCCGGCGTCCCATCGGCTGGCACTTCCGCCCAGACAGTGGCCCTTCACCTCGGCTCGACTGGCCCAGCACGCCGTTATCCGCAACATCTCGCCGCGGGCGCTGCGGAGCGCCTGATTGGCCAGTCGAAGCCACTCCGCGACCGCCCTGACCTCGGTCTGTCGAGCTTGCCTGAGGAGGCTCGGCTGGAGGTAGGCGATGTGCAGCAGCCCGATGCCGCCGGCCCAGGCAATGGCCACGGCGGCAAGGATGTACGATGACCTCACGAATCGCGCTTGCATGATTCAGTTGTGGCTACACCGGTGCCCGTTGACGCAATGGCTGGAGACCACCTGCCCGCAGCAGGAGGTACCGCCGCGCGGAACGGACTGTGCCGACACGCGATATGTCTCGGCGAAAGGGAACTATGTGTTTAGCACTAAAAGTCTTGCATCCTGGCAAGTCGCCCGGATACTCGCCTGGTCCACCAGCCGGCCCGGCCGGCCGCTGTGGTGCCCGGTCTGGCAGGCCACGGAGGTCGTCCTGGCGCACCTGCCCCGCCGTCGCTGCCCTGGTAGGAAGGTGGGGAGGCCTCCGCCGTCCCGGTGGCAGGGCCGGGTCGCTTGCGCTTGACTTGCTGGCCCGCAGGCGTATGATACATCTGGACGCTGCGCGCGTAGCTCAATTGGATAGAGCATCGGTCTACGGAACCGAAGGTTACAGGTTCGAGTCCTGTCGCGCGTGATGTTGCTGGCCGACGGCTCGGTGGCTCGAAAGGCCCCCCGAACGGGCCAAACGTTGCCACCGGGGGATGTCAGTCCTTGCGTGCAGATTCATCCGACCTCCAGGTTGTGGGTGAACGTGCAAGTGGGACGTGCCGCGTAGGGCTGGCCCCAGCGTACAGCATAAGGTGATTAGCTGGGGCTCGCCTAGGCGACGCACCTTACATTCGTATGCGTATGCAATTGTGAAAATTTGCGGCTTTTGTTCTTGACAGCCGTTGCCCTGGGGGATAGAATTCTGCGGAAGTGACCCGGGGATCCGGGGTGGTGCCTAGCGCACGGACGTGCCTACGAGTGGCTAGCGGATGGGGTGTTGCGCCTGGTGAGAGGTGGGTCTGACCGTTGCGAAAGGCGTGGTACCCGCGCGAAAGGACGCTTGTAGTGGAGAAAGGGGAAATAGCCGGGCCTGGCGCGCTGTGAAGTTTGCCTTCACTGTCTGGTGGGCGGCGAAGGCGGGGGCGAGTCAGGCGGTGGGGTACGGCCTGCCGGAGTTTGGAAGGGTTTGGTTCTGGCTGCAATGGAGGTTACCCCGGCGGGGCGGCGGACGAGTCCCTCTTTGGCCCTGGGGAAGACAATGCGTGGCTACGTTTCTGGCTGCACGGTTGTGTTGGTCGCCATCTTTCTGGTCCAGCCAGTAGGTGCCGGGCAGTGGTACGTGCCTATCCAAGAGCAGGTGCCCGGGGGGTTCGACCACATCCAGATTCGGATGGCTTACCCCTACCAGTTCGATTCCCCGGCGATGTCGGCCTTTGTGGGTCCTTCGCCCGTGGGTGAGCAGTGGGCCCAGACGTTCCTGAACGAATCCCACGTCTTTGCCACCGCCGATGGTCCCAACCCCGGGAGTGAGACCATCAGTTTCGCGGTTTGGGTTGTGGGCGACCGGCAGGTGGACCGTCCGGCGTTTCACTATCAGGCATACCGCGGCCAGACGCTCGTGGACACTGCTGACATCATCTGCTGGGGCCCGGGTGAGCTGGACTGGATGGTAGCCCCGGGCACGTGGAAGATACGCCGTCCCGTGCCTCCGTGGATTCCCGGCGACGCCAACCGGGACTGCGAGGTCGGCATCGCCGACGTGGGCATCCTCGCGGACAATTACGGGCGGACCGGGGCCGACTGGGGAGACGGGGACTTCACCGGCGACGGCCTGGTCGGCATCGCCGACCTGGGCGTGCTGGCTGACAACTACGGCACGGGCCCGATCGTCGCTGACCAGCCCCTGCCCGAGCCGGGGACACTGATGTTGGTGGCCATGGGTCTGGCTGCTGTCTTGAGGAGGCCAGGGAGGTGAGGAAAAGGAATCCAACCCGGGGCTCCTCCCCGAGCGGCATGGTCCGCCTGGCCTGTGTGATTGCCGGGGCGGCCGGTCTGCTGCTTCTGCCCCCGCAGACGTCCCAGGCACTGCCGCGAGTGAAGAGGTACATCGGCCTGACGGCCCAGCCGCAATCCTTGGATTTGGGCGCAGTCTCGCAGCCTGGGCTCTACGATTCCCCCGCCGTGCTGTCACTGCACCTCGCGGCGAACTGCAACCACGGCCGGCTGGTGATGACCACCACGCCCCTGCAGTCTGCCGGCGGCGATGTCATCCCCCCCAGCAGGGTCTTCGTGAGGCTGCCGGAGACAGGTCAGTATGTCCCGCTGACCCAGCCGGTCGTGATCGCCCCGGGCGCCGGGCCCGGGGTCCGCGATTTCCAACTGAGGTTCCGCATCAAGACCCAGCCCACGGACCCGGCCGGGACCTACACCGCGACCTTCAACCTTGTTGTCGAAGGGGTCGGGGGATTCCCGGCAGTGCCCGGGCCGGCCGTGACGTACCAGGTCGAACTGGAGCGACACACGGCCTATGAGTTCACCGGCACGCGGACCTACATTCACATCGGCAATATCTTCCGCGCCACCGAGGACGAGCTGACCGCACATACAGTCGGTTCGGTCTCCACGAACCACGGGCTGTATATCGGCCTGAACCTGGCCGCGGTGAGCGGGATCAATCCGAACTCGTTCGAGAGGGACAGCGGTGGCCAGCTCACAGGCCGGATCTATGACGCCATGCGCGGGACCGTGGACGTCCTGGGCAGGAGCATCGCCAATGAGGCCTTCGACCTGCGCGTCCTGCTGAGCTGGGACGGAGGCGGGGCCTACGTCGCGCCGACCTACTACGGCCAGAGCCCTGATGGCAACGTCAGCAAGACACTGTGGTGGCTGCTGAAAAACGGCGATCCGGGGATGTACAACTTGGATTTCAAGATACGCCTGCTGCCCGAGCCAGTCCAGGCCGACGGCAACTACTACTTCGAATCTGAAATCGTGGTGACGCCGGCGTTGTGACCAGCTCGGGACGGGAGGCTGATCGGCGGCAGGTTGGGCCGCATGGGAAAGGAGAAAGAGCCAGTTGAAGACGGGGCAGTTCGGGGTTGGCGGCGCCAATCGCTTCCACCGCGGCGGTGCTGGAGACGCCGTTGATCATGGCCGCCTCAGGGCAGCGCTGTCCCTCCCCGAGCAGTGGCCGCGGCAAGAAGGGAGGTGAAGGCATGGCACGAAGGGTCCTGCCCGCGCCGGCTGGCGGGCGGGGCGCCGCTTCCGGCGGGGACCGGGGGAGATGTGTCCGCTCTCCGCCGGCCGGTAGAGGATGAGGTTGAGCCGATTGTGGTTTCCCGCCGTGCGGTGCGGCGGGTGAGAGAGAGTTAGTTCTCGTGGGGTTTTGGTAACAAGGAGAAACAACAATGAAGTACGCACTGACTTTGCTGGCCGTGCTTGGTTTCGCCTGCGGCCTGGCGTGGGCCCAGGCCCAGGACCCGGATGGCACCCTATGGCAGCAGGAGGGCACGACCAACGACGGTTACGACGGGATCAATGGACGGGAGGGCGGCTACAACGGGCCGACCGGCCAGCCGCAGGACAGTTGGACCAACTGGAAGTACCAGTACGGCGGCGGCACCTGGTCCGCGGTGTACCGCAAGGATGGCTGGCTGGAGATCTCCAGCAGTGGCGATTCCAAGATCGACATCGAGTGCGACATTGAGATGTACTACGAGGAATCGTTCTCGAACAACAAGATCTACTTCCACCTGGGGAACCTCTACACCGCCACCGCAGCCGACAAGACGGCCATCGTCGATGGGTCCTTCAGGTCCAACAATGGCATGTACATCGGCATCTCCTTCGACGGTACCAGCAAGACCGCCGATGACATGCTCGAGGACGGCAGCGGTAACTACACCGGTGAGGTCAAGGATGCCATGGTCGGGACGATCGACGTCCTGGGCCGCGATATCTCCAGTGAGTCCTTCAACGTGAAGATCCTGCTGGCATGGGACGGCAGCGGCTGGCAGCCGCCGGTCGACTTCGGCACGGGAGCCAGCGGTACGATCCTCAACACCCTCTGGTGGCTGGTCAACAACGGGGAGAAGGGGTCGTACAACGTGCAGTGGAAGATCGAGCTGCTGCCGGCCGAGGACCAGGCCGACGGCAACTACAAGTTTGACCCGGCGGTCGTGGCAGCGCCGGTGCTGTAGTCTTTAGGCATAGGCATACAGCGCGGAGAGCGGTTTCGTGCCGCTGTATCAGCGAGGGAGGCCGCGGGTCCCTTCCCCGGGACCCGCGGTCTGTGCTGATTTTGTGCCCATTGAGGGGCGGCGGTGCGGAGATGAAGCAAGGGATCGTGTTCTGCCGATATATTCGATTGTGCACCTTCGGTCGGGTCGTCCGGCCATCCGCGCCGGCCGGGACTGGGACGTCGCGGGAGAGACACGATGGTGAGAGATGATCAACGTCCACTGGGGCCGTTGCAGCGTGGGGCGTCGCTGCTGGTGCTGTTGGTCGCGTCTGTTCCCGTTGCCGCACAGTTGGCCGTAAGTCCGATCATCGTGGAGACGAAGGCCTACCCCGGCGGCGTCCGGACCTTTCGAATAGGCATCAGCAACAACGGCAAGCAGGCGCTGGCCTGCACGATGAGCGTGATGGCCATGAGAGTGGAGGCCGGGGGGCTGCCGGTACCCGTTAGGGACGCCCCCCGCAGTTGCAGGAACTGGATCACGATTCATCCGCAGAAGTTCATGCTCCCGCCCAAGGCGGGCAAGCGCCTGGTTTGCCAGGTGCGCGTGCCCAAGAAGGCTGCCGGCGGTTACTACGCCATCATTTCTTGTCATGGCCGGCCGCAAGTATCCGGACGTCTGCCCAATCAACCGCGTCGTGGCGTGGGGGTGATGATCCGCCTGACTCACCGGGCCCTGGTGCCGGTGCTGCTGACGGTGCCGGCCGGGAAGGTGCGGGCGGTCATCGAGGCCGCCAGGCCCATCATCACCGCCGAGCCAGGCGGGCGTGGCCTGCGGCTGGCCCTGCCGGTCCGCAACCGAGGGAACATTCACACCCGCATGAGCGGTACCGTGCGGATCCGCAGCGAGGCGGGGCAGTTGATCCAGAGGTTCGAGCTCAGCGCTGGCAGGGGCTTCATCCTGCCGATGCACGAGCGGTTGTTCCGCAGCAGGCTGAGGGTGGGCCTGCCCGACGGGGTGTACCTGGCGGAGATCCAACTGGCCTGCAAGGATGGCCCGCCGATGCGAAACGTCTTTCCCTTCTACATCAGCAAGGGTCGGCCTTCGCTGGCAAAGCTGACGGACAAGCTGAAGGCCAAGCTGCTGAAGGAGTCGGCGGGCTTCACCGTCTCGCCGGCGCTGCGGTTGGTGGTGGTCCCCGCCGGTGGCCGGCGAATGCAGGCCATCGAGCTGACCAACCTGACCCGTCGGCCCCTGAAACTGCGGGCCAGTGTTGGCGAGTGGTACCGCACGCCGGCCGGACTGGACATCGTGCCGACCGGCCCGCCCCCCCACGGCCGGTCCGGCCGGCAGTACGTGACCCTGCGCGAGGCGACCTTCGAGCTGCGCCCCATGAGCAGGCAGCGCGTGCCGGTCATCGTGGCCCTGCCCAAGGGGGCCGTGGGAGAATGCTACGCCGCGGTCAGCTTCGACCGGCTCGACGTGCAGCTCGACGCGAGCCCGGCGGGCAAGGCCCGGCGCAGCACCATGCTGCGGATCTGGGCCCAGGGCACCGGGGCCGAGTCCGCCAAGCTGACCGACGTCAAGGTCCTCCGCAAGCCCGACGGTCTGGTGCGTTTCGCAGCCACACTGAAGAACACCGGCGACCTCAGCGTCACCCCCGAGGCCAGCGTCACGTTGGCCCTCTCCGACGGCGGCTCCCTGGGCGACTACAAGCCGGCCAGCCAGCCGCCGCCCCTCCAGGCCGGGGGCCAGACCGTGGTGGTCGTGGAGTGGCCCAAGCTGTTGGAGCCGGGGGACTACACCGCCCAGTTGGCCGTCCGCTATTCCAAGAACAAGCCGCGCTTGTTCGGCCGGATACGGTTCACCATCCGCGCACAGGGCCAGCCGACCACCAGGCCGACGACCACGCGGTCAGTCCTGGCCGCCGCGGCGAAGGAGGCCCGACCATGAGGCGCTGCGAAGCAGGCCGGATACTTCGCAAGGCGGCGGCAGTCGTGCTGCTCGCCGCGGCGCTGGCCGCCCTGTCCGCTCGGGCCTGGGCTCAAGCCCAGCAGCCACCCGGCGGCGGGGCCGGTGGGAGCGGCGCGGCCGGGTCGGTGGCCGCAACGGCCCCCAAGTCCAAGGGCCCGCTGGTGACCAACCTCTTCTATGAGACGAGCCTCCGGCAGGTGCTTTCGGACATTGCCACCCAGACCAAGGTCGTGATCGTCCCGGACGCCTCAGTCCGAGGCGTGGTCACCTGTGAGCTCAAGGACGTGCCGCTGGAGAGGGCCCTGGAGATGGTCCTGGCGGGCACCGGGTTCGTGGTCAAGAAGATGCCGGGTTACTATCTGGTCTGCTCGGCGGATTTGGAAAGTCCCTCCTTCCCGCAGATCAGCGAGACCCGAGTCGTTCGCCTGCACTACGTCGAGGCGGAGGCGGCGGCAAAAATGTTGTCGGTGAGGTTCAGGCCCTACGTTCAGGCCGACGCCAAGGCCAGCGCGGTGTGCGTCACGGCCCCGCAGCATTTGGTGGAGCGGATCGTGGCAGACCTGAAGCTCATCGACCGGCCGCCCCGGCACGTCATGCTCGAGGCGCGCATCGTGGTCATGGAACGCAGCGACCTGCTGAACCTCGGCCTTCAGTGGAGCTGGCCCCAGGTGCGGGCGGGTATCTTTTCCGACTCGGCCCATCACGGCGGCGGCTCGCGGCCGAACTGGCCTTGGGGCCTCCAGATCGGCTACACCCCGGGCCAGGAATTCACCAACTCACTGGTGCTGACGCTCAACCTGTTGGCACAGAACGACGAGGCCACCGTGGTGGCCTGTCCCAAACTGATGGTGCAGGACGGCCGAGAGGCGGAGATAAGGGTCAACACCGAAGAGTACTTCGAGATTACTTCCGAAGGCGTGTACGTCACCTCCCGGTTGGAGAAGATCGAGACGGGCACGGTGCTGAAGATAACGCCCCGCATCGGCCAGGCCGGCGACATCACGCTGGAGATCGGCACGGAGGTCAGTAACGTGGTGGCGCGCGGGGAGAACAACCTTCCCGTGGTCACCCGCCGCACCGCCAGCAGCACGGTGCGGATCAAGGACGGCGGGACGGCCGCCCTGGCCGGGCTGATGGACAGCCGAAGCCGGTTGGCCAAGAGTGACGTCCCGGGCCTGGCCCAAGTCCCCCTGCTGGGGTATTTGTTCCGCCACGAGTCGGGTAACAAGTCCGCTCGGCAGGTGGCGGTGTTCGTAACCGCGCGGGTGATGCCCGAGAAGCCGCCTAAGTTCGCCACCACGTCGCCCCGGGCGCCGGTGGGGCTGGTCGGCGAGGAGTTCAAGGCGGCTCTGCGCCAAAGCCTGCGACGCCTCGCCGGCTGGAAGGGCAAGCCATGATGAGGTCCCCCGGCATTCACGCCCGCCTTCTGGCTGTGGGCCTGGGCCTGCTGCCCCCGGGGCTGCTGGTCGGCTGTCCCAGTGCCGATCGGGAGGTGGAGGTGCTGCCAAACCAGGCAGTCGCGGCCCTGTCGGCCGACGATGTCGTCCGCGTGATGCGCCGGGCGGGATTCTCCGGCCAGGAGATCCTGGAGCTGGGGACCGACCTGCGCAATGGCCTGGCCACCATGGGGGCCGTCCAGGTCCGCATGGGCCAGAAGGTGGAAGCCATCTTTGC
>MVCS01000002.1 GCA_002049885.1 Planctomycetales bacterium 4484_123
TGGTGGCTGAGGCCGTCAGCAGGTACTGCCGGCGGCGATAGCCGCTTGCGGGTTGACCTGGCCGTTGCCGGGGCGGTCTTTCCAGGATCCGGGCGATGGAATACAGCAGTGCGCAGCTCGTCTGGTACGCGCTGTTGGCGACGCTGGGGACGTGGCTGGTGACGGCCCTGGGGGCGGCCCTGGTGGTCTTCACCAAGCGCATGTCCCGGGCCTATCTGGACGCCTCGCTGGGCTTCGCCGCGGGGGTGATGATCGCCGCCAGTTTCTGGAGCCTGCTGAGGCCGGCGATAGAGATGTCCGAGCACCTGGGGGCGTGGAAGTTCGCGCCGGCCCTGGTGGGCTTTCTGGCGGGGGCGGTGGCGCTTTGGGGCGTGGACAGGTTGCTGCCGCACCTGCACCCGGGCATGGTCGCCGCCGAGGGCATCAAGACCCCCTGGCAGCGCAGCACGTTGCTGGTGCTGGCCGTCACCCTGCACAACATCCCGGAGGGCCTGGCCGTCGGGGTGGCCTTCGGCGCCACCGCCCATGCCGCCGACCCGTCCGCCCAGCTCGGCGCCGCCGTGGCCCTGGCCATCGGCATCGGCCTTCAGAACTTTCCGGAGGGCACGGCCGTGGCCCTGCCCCTGCGCCGCGAGGGCATGAGTCGGGCGAAGGCCTTTTGGTACGGCCAGCTCTCGGGCCTGGTCGAGCCCGTTGCCGGCGTGCTGGGGGCGGCGGGGGTGCTGCTGGTCAGGCCGGTCCTGCCCTATGCCTTGGCCTTTGCCGCCGGCGCCATGATATTCGTCGTGGTCGAGGAGCTCCTTCCCGAGGCCCAGCGTGGCAACGTGGATTTGGCCACCATGAGTCTGATCGGCGGCTTTGCCACCATGATGACCCTGGACGTGGCCCTGGGCTAGTGCCAACGGCCGGGGCGGCGCCGGCGTTGCGGGCCGCCGGCCGTCAAGAGACGTCCTTCCGGATGATGTCCAGCCCCGTGCGCCCCGTGGGCGAGCCGTCCCAGGGGTGGGACTTGATGGACTCGATGATGGCCTCGGCGCAGCGGACGGCGGCCAGGCCCTGCCGGCCAGTGACGACCGGCTCGGCCCCGTCGGTGATGGATCGGCAGAAGGCCTCGGCCTGCTGTCGCAGGGGCTCGACGGTGTTCTCGATCTTCAGCTCTTCAAAGCGCACCAGCTTGGTGTAGTCCACGCCCAGGGCCAGTTCGGCCAGGTCTTTCGCGTCCATCCTGCGGGCCATTTGGATCAGGTCGAGGTTCTCGCTCTTCTTGACCACGATGCCGACGCGCTTGGCGTAGTCCACCGAGAGGTAGGCCTGTTCGGAGAAGATCCGCATCTTGCGCTCGGTCTTGATGGCCAGTCGAGAGGCGGTCAGGTTGGCCACACAGCCGGTCGGAAACGTCAGCCGGGCGTTGGCGATGTCCTCCGGGGCGCCCAGGACGTTGACGCCGACGGCCTGCACCTGCACCGGTTCGGCGGCTACCATCATGAGCACCAGGTCGATGTCGTGAATCATGATGTCCAGCACCACGCCGATATCGGCAGAGCGGAAGGTGAACGGGCTGATGCGGTGCGCCTCGATGAACTTCGGTGCGATGTCGAAGCGGCGGATCGCCTGCACGGCGGGGTTGAAGCGCTCGGTGTGACCCACGTGCACGGTGCTGCCGGTCTGGTCGGCCAGGTCGAGCAGTTCCTCGGCCTCGGCGCTGCCGGTGGCGATGGGCTTTTCGATCAGCACGGGCTTGCCGGCCAAGACGAACGGCCGGGCCACCTCCACGTGGGCCACCGTGGGCACGGCGATGACGGCGGCATCGACCGCTTCGGCCGCGGCCGGGGCATCCGGCAGGGCGGTGGTGTGGTACTTCCTTGCCAGCTCGGCGGCGAGTTCCGTGTCGCGGTCCACCACGCAGGCAAGTTCCACCTGGGTCATTTCCGACAGCACCCGGCAGTGGAGCTTGCCCATCCGACCCAGGCCGACCACGCCGATTCGCACGCTCATCTCGCGCCCTTCCCTGGAAGAGGTGGCGAATGCACTCGCGGAGGGCCTCTCGGTCGGCCTCTGTCAGTTCGGCGGCCGCCAGGCCGGCCTCGTTGACACCGCGGACGGCCGGCGGGGCGGTATAGCAACCCAGCGAGCTGAAGACGGTGAACGGCGGGACGTCCCGGCGCACGGGCGTGCGCGACGCCACCCGGCTGAATCGGCCTATGGTGGTGAAGTGGTGGGCGCCGGTGTACTCGCCCACCACCGCGCCGGTTTCCACGCGGACGTGCCCGGCCAGGCACACACACGCGCCCAGAACGGTGCGGTCGTCCAGGTAACAGTCGTGGGCCACGTGGACGGCGGCGGCCAGCACGTTGTCGTCGCCGATGCGCGTCAGATACCCGCCCAGCTCCGTGCCGACGTGGACGGTGACGTTGGCGTCCAGGCGGTTGCGGTCGCCGATGATGAGATAGGTCGGCTGGCCGGCGTACTTCAGGTCCTGCGGCACGGCGCCGAGCACACAGCCGTCGTCGATGAAGTTGTCTCGCCCGATGCTGGTCCGGCCCAGAATGGTCACCCGCCGACCCACGATGGTGCCCGGCCCTATGGTCACCTCGGGGCCGATGACCGTGAACGGGCCGACCGTCGCCTGAGGCGAGACCTTCGCCTCGGGGGCGATCTCGCGGGTGACGGTCAGTTCCGGCGGTTCGGGCATGGGCGCCTGTCAATCCTGCACATCCACCGGCTGGCGGCGCCGGCCCGAGGGGGCGGCGGCACTGCGCCGGAGGCACTCGATGAGGTACCTGACGTGTTCGTCGTCGAAACGCCGCTCCGTGGCCTCCAGCGCCTCGGGCGTGGGCAGGGCGCCCCGGCCGTCGAACAGCATGCGGAAGGCGGCCTTGATGGCCTCGATGGTGCGAGCGTCGAAGCCGCAACGCCGCAGGCCCTCGGAGTTGACGCTGCGGACCTGCGTGGGCAGGCCCTGGACTATGGCATATGGCGGCACGTCGCATTCCACGCTGGCGTACCCGGTGGTCAGTGCGTAGGCGCCGACCGTGGCGTAGGACTTCACCGCGGTAAAGCCGTAGGTCCGCACGTACTTCTCGATGTGGGCGTGGGCCTCCACGCAGGTGAAGTTGGCGAAGATGCCCTCGCCTTCCAGGTGGGCGTCGTGGCGGACCTGGCAGCCCACCATGATGAGGTTGTTCGGCCCCACGTGAGTGCCGGCTCCGCCGGCCAGGCCCGCCTCGATGATGACGTGCTCGCGCAGCACGTTGCCGGAGTCGACGACGCACCGGCCTGTCTCGGACATCCCGCCGTCCGGGGCGATGCCCACCACGCACCCCGGGAACAGCTCGCAGTTGGCCCCGATGCGCGTGGCACCCAGGATGGTGACGTTGTTGTGCACCACGCACCCCGGGCCGATGGTCACCTCCGGCCCGATGACGCTGAAAGGCCCCACGCGAACGTCCTCGGCCAGGGCCGAGGGCTTCGCCACCGCCGCCTTTTTGGATATCTCGGGCATCCGCCTCCGCCTGTGGCGCCTCCCGTCTCGGGCCTGGCCGGTTGTGCTTGCCCGCCCGGCCCGCCCTTTCTCAGGCGCGTTGCCTGCCGGGTGCGCTCCCTCTTGCCTGCGTTGTCAGTGTTGTCTGTGCGATCTGTCCAATCTGTGGACCGTGGACTAGATGGGCTCGGCGTCCACCAGCATGAACTTGATCTCCGCCTCGGCCGCCAGTTCGCCGCCGACGTAGGCCCGGCACTTGCAGTGGCCGGTGCGGGTGCGAACGTGGAGTGCCTCGGCCTCTATGACCAACTGGTCGCCCGGCCGGACCGGTCGGCGCATCTTGGCCCGGTCCATACTCAGCAGCACGGCCACCTTGCCTGTGTGTTCCAGGCGCTGTGAGAGCAGCACGCCGGAGAGCTGGGCCATGGCCTCCAGGATCATCACCCCGGGCATGATGGGCTCGCCGGGGTAGTGGCCCTGGAAGAACGGCTCGTTGATGGAGACGTTCTTGACGCCCACTCCGCATGATCTGCCGTATGTCCAGTTGCGGCGGGCGCACCAGGGCGGCAGAGCGCTCCTTGGCGGCGACCTGCTCGGAAAGCTTGCGGACCAGTTGGTGGTTGAGCTTGTGGCCGCTCTTGTAGGCCACTATGCGCCCGCGCAGTGCCCGGCCCAACAGGGCCAGGTCGCCCACCAGGTCGGCTATCTTGTGCCGGACGTGCTCGTCGGCGAAACGCAGCTCGTTGTCCACCGGCCCGTCCGGGCCCATCACCAGCAGGTCCTTGGGCGTCAGGTGCCGGCCCCAGCCGCGAGCCTGGAACTCCTTGGCCTCATCGGCCAGCAGGAAGGTCCGCGCGGGGGCGATCTGCTCGGCGAAGTCGTCCTCGTGCAGCCTGAAGCCCAGCACCTGCCGGCCGATGCTCTTCACCGGCCCGTAGTCGAGGTCGAAGAGGATGTCCAGGTAGTCGCTCTCCCCGGGCAGGGCGGCCAGCATGGCATCGCCATCGGCCACCGAGATGGGTTCCTCGATGACGAAGACCTTCTTCTCAGCCGGTTGCTGCTCGAAGCCGGCGGCCAGGAGGGCTTCGGTGAACGCCTTGGGCGACCCTTCGGTTCCGGGGACCTCCTCGGCGTCCAGCTCGATGGTGATGTTGTCGATGCCCAGGCCGTTGACGGCCGCCATGATGTGCTCGATGGTCTCGATGGCGACGGTGCCGTCACGCAGACTGGTGCGGCGGTTACGCTGCCGTTCAGGGGCCAGGTTGGCGATGGTGGCCCGGATGCGGGCCGGCTTGGGCAGGTCGGTGCGGACGAAGACCACGCCCGTGTTCGGCGGGGCGGGGCACAGGCGGACCTTGCCCTCGACCGCGGTGAACAGGCCGCGACCGGCCAGTTCAACCGGTGCCTTGATGGTCCTCTGCTGATTCAAGCGCCCGGAGCCTTTTTTCCAGGTTTCTGAGCCGCTGGCGCAGCTCTGGCAGCCTCTCCTGGGTCTTGTAGATGCGCAGTTGCCGGCGGGCCTCCCTGGCCGGAACGCCCACGACGGTGGACCCGTCGGGCACGTCCTGGGCGATGGCGGCGAAGGCCGAGGCCCGCACCCTTGAGCCGATGATGATGTTGTCACGCACGCCGGCGTGCCCGCCCAGGACGGTGAAGTCCTTCAGCACGACGCTGCCGCCGACGCCGACCAGGCCCGCCAGCAGGCAGCCCCGCCCGATCTGGCAGTTGTGGGCCACCTGGACGAGGTTGTCTATCTTGGTGCCGTCGCCGATGCGAGTGGCACCGAACTTGGCCCGGTCCACGCAACTGCACGCCCCGATGTCCACCTCGTCGCCGATTTCGACGGTGCCGGCGTGGGGCACGCGCCGGTGTCGGCCATCGGCGGGGAAGTATCCGAAGCCGCTGCCGCCGATGACGGCGTTGGGGCCGATCCGGCAGCGCCGGCCGATGCGGCAGGCACACTCGATTACCGTCCCGGCCAGCAGCACCGTGCCGGCGCCTATCACCGCCCCGGGGGCGACGGTCACATTGGGACAGAGGACCACGCCGTCGCCCAGTTTCGCCCCCGCGCCGACCACCACGCCCGGGCCGATGGCCACGTCACGGCCCATCTCGACGCCCTCGCCCAGCACCGCCGAGGGATGCACCCCTGCGGGGGGGCGGGATTCGTTCTCGCCAAGAATCCCCAGCAAGTCGGCCAGGGCGGCCTGGACGTGCTTGACCCGCAGCAGCGGCATGGGTGCCTGCACCTCGGCGTCTTCGGGCACGATGGCTGCGCCCGCCCGCGATGCAGGCAGGGCCGAGAGTCGGCGGGCGTCCAGCACGAAGGTGATCTCCCCCGGCCCGGCCGACGCCAGCGCCCCGACGCCGGTGATGGTCACGCTGCCGTTGCCCTCGAGACGTCCGCCCAGGCGCTCGGCCAGTTCGCGCAATGTGAAACTGTGGCTCATTGCTTTGGGGCCATCATAGCGTCGGGCCAGGGCGCCGGCAAGGCCGGTGGGGCCCGGCAGGGCTGGGGTACTACTTGCCTCGACGGGCCGAGTACTGCCGGTTCAGCCTATCCAGCACCGCCTTGGTCAGGTCGATGGCCGGCTTGTGGTACAGGCATTTTCGCTGAGCTATCTTGCTGTACAGCTCGGGGGTGGTCTTGGAGGCGATCTGCACCTCCTCGCTGTAGAGGACCAGGTCGATGTTTCTTGCCTTGGCCACCTGGGCCACCGCGGCGAGGATCTCGCGGTAGAGGGTCTCCATCATGCCCCTGTGCTCGGCGCGGAAGGCCTTTTCGGTGAACTCGCGCCACACTCGCGCCTCGATGACGAGGCTCTGGAGCTTCTTTGCCTGCTGGTCGTATTCCGGCGTGCCCCGCTTGAGTTGCTTGAGGGTCTTCTCGATCTTGGTGATTTGGTCGAGCCGGCGCTTGTCCTCGGCTTTGGCCTGCTTTCGCCTCTGCTCGAGCTGGAGGTTCAGATCGTTTCGCTTGAGGTATCCGTTGAACACGGCGCCCACGTCGCAGACGGCCACGCGGGTGGGCGGGATGGCCGCGGCAGGGGACTGGGCAAAGGTCTGGGTCATCAGCGCCGCCAGTGCAGCGGCCAGCACGCCCGCCGCCAGAATCGCGCCGGAGGTTCGCATCGTCGGACTCCTTAGCAGATAGTCTCTCCCGGGGTCGCCGCCCCGCGGGTCTCGCGGAACAGTATCAGTAAAGCCGATCGGGCTGTCCACTACAACGGCCGGTCAGCCCGGTCGTCGCCGGCCGGGGAATGTACTTGGCCCGGAGGCGCCCCAGCATGCGTGAGTGGGTCTGGCCGGCCTCCTTGCATTGTCCTCGGCCGCCTGTCCTTGAGGTCTCTGGCAAGATGGGATGCGGCTGGTCCAATTGTGAGGGTTCCCTCTGCCCTCCCCAAGCGTCCCGCGCGGCGAGTCCCGATGCTGCCGGGGGGGCTCTCAGAATACGAGCCCCAACGAGAAGCTGACCAGTTGGGTGTCGTCAACGCCGGTCTTGCTGATGGGGAAGCCGAAGTGGAGCGTCAGGAGGGGGGCGAATTCTTGCATGTATAACTGTATGCCGAAGCCAGCGGAAATGCGGTAGTCTTCGATTTTCACATCGCTTTCGACGGTTCCGGAATCCAGAAAGATCACGCCCCGCAAGCGCTTGATGATGGGGAAGGTGTACTCGGCGCCGAGAAAGACCATGAAGTCACCACCGATGACTTGGCGGTAGGCCCCTTGGCGGGGGCTGATGCCGCGGAATCGGAAGCCGCGGAGCGAGCCGAGGCCGCCGCCGTAGAACCGTTCGAAGACCGGGGCATCGGCGAACAGGAAGCCCGTGGCCGCACGCATCGCCAGGATGTGTTTCCGCTCCAGGGCGTCGAGGTACACGGTGTAATAGCGGCGGTAGTCCACCACGGTCTTGCCGAAGTTGAAATCCCCCACGACCTGCTCATAGGACAATGCCAGCCGGTCGCCCTTGCTGGGCAGAAAGACGCTGTCGCGTGTGTCGCGAACGACGGTGCCCTTGATGCCCAGCAGGGCGGTGGTGCCGCGGACCTTGACCACGTCCGGTGGTGCCTTGGGCGTATCGATGCCATCCACGCGCACGCCCTCGACCCGGCCCGAAAGGTAGCCGTACCATCGGTTGGGGAACAGGTGGCCGAGGCTCACGACGCCACCGAAGCGGTTCTCGTCGTAGGTCTCGCGGGCGAAGCCGTCCAGATAGCTGGAGGTCTCCAGGGAGTAGGGCAGGTCGAACAGCATTGGTTCCCGCCAACTGATCCCGAAGCGCGAGACCCTCACGCCCGGTTCGGCGTTGATGCGCAGCACTTGCCCTGCTCCGCGCCAGGCACGACCCGACTTGATTTCTTTCCACGACTGCGGCCAGGCCAGCAGGTCGAAGTTGCGCTCCACCAGTTGGATGTTGCCGATGAGCCCGGCGTTGCTGGAGACCCCCACGCCCACGGCGACGAACCCCGTGCGGGTCTCCTTGACTTCGACCACCGCGTCGCGCGAGCCCGGGCCGGTGCCGACGGGCGTGATCGAGACCGACTGGAACAGGCGGCTGCCGAGCAGCCGGCGGCGCGAGTCCTCCACGGCCACGGTGTTGTAGAGCTGCTGGGGGCGGAACTGTAGTTGCCGGCGGATCACGTTGTCTTTCGTGATCGTGTTGCCGCGGATGTCCACCCGCCCCACCCGGAACTGCCGGCCTTCCCGGATCGTGTACACCATGTCCGCCTCGCCGGGCTTGCCCGTCCGGACCGTCTTGACGCTCACGGCGGCATTGATGTACCCGATCTCGCCGTAGAGCTGCTGGACCTTTCGCACGTCCCGCTGCACCGCCTGGGTGCTGTAGAAGGCCCCGTCCACCACCTTCAGGTGTTTGCGCAGCTCTTGGGGGGCGAAGATGGTCGCGCCCTGGAAGGTCGTCTTGCGGATGCGGTAGCGCGGGCCCTCCTGAATGACGAAGGTCACCACGGCCCCGGCCTTGACGTAAGAGATGTCCGAGGCCACCTGGGCGTCAAGATACCCCTCGCCCTGGTAGAAGTTGCGCAGGTCCACCGCATCGCGGTCCACGGTCTCGAGGTCGAGCGTGCCGGCCACGAAAGGCCAGAATCGGGCCCGGCTCTCGATGACCCGCCGCAGTCGGAAGTCCGTGAAGGCCTTGTTGCCCTTGAAGCGGATCTTCTTGAGGTAGGCCTTGGGGCCCTCCCTGATCTTGTAAACCACCTCGCGGCGCTGGGCCAGCGCCTTGGCGTCGTGTTCGACCTTGACCTTGTAGAACCCCTCGGCGCGGTACCGGCTCTCGATGGCTCGCTTGCCGGAATTGATGAGGTACTCATCCACCGGGTCGCCGGGGTTGATGGTGACGACCTTGGCCAGGTCCTTGGTGCGGATGGCCTTGTTGCCCTCGAAGCGGACGGCGGCGATCACGGGCCTTTCGACCACGTGAAAGGTAACGGTCACGCCCTTGGCGGTTCGCTCCACTTTCGTGCTGACCGAATCGTAGCGGAGGGTCTTGATCATGCGCTCAACGTCCTTCTCGACGGCGCGCTTGTCGTAGGGTTGACCCGGGCGAATGTGGACGTCGGCCAAGATGGCCGCCGCCGAACGGTACTTCTGGCCGGCCACGCCGACCTTGATGATGATGTTCGGCCCAGCGGCTGCGGGGGCGGTAGTGGGGGTGGCCTTGGGCTTGCCCTGGGCCAGCGCCCCGGCCGTCCAGAGCAGTGCCAGAAGTGCGCCCAGAGCCGTGGATGGTCCCGCTCGAGAGATGTGCTTCACAGGATCCTTCCCTTCGCGTTCGGCGCCGTCGGTCGTTCCAGCCAACGCGGGAAATGTTACGCAAGGGCGCAGAGAAGTCAAACGCCTTATCCCCACCCGGCCTGCTCCGGCACCATCGGCCGCAGCGCCCGCCCGGCGTCGCCTACGTCCCGTATACCTCCTCGGAGGCGTAGTTCTCGAAGCGCACACACTCGGAGATGAACGTCAGCTGGATGCTGTCGATGGGGCCGTTGCGCTGCTTGGCGACGATGAGTTCAGTGATACCCGTGGGGACATACTCCCGCTCGTTGCGGTGATAGTAGTCCTCGCGGTGCAGCAGCATGACCACGTCGGCGTCCTGTTCGATGGCTCCGCTTTCGCGCAGGTCGCTCATCCGGGGGCGGTGGTCCTCCCGGCCCTCGGGCCCGCGGTTCAACTGGCTGAGGACGACCACGGGGATTTGCAGTTCGCGTGCGAGGGCCTTCAGGCCGCGGGACATCTCGGCGATCTGCACCTGGCGGGACTCGTTTCTCCGGCTCGACAGGGGCGTCATCAACTGGAGGTAGTCCACGAAGATACATTGGATGCCGTGGGCGGCGCGCATCCGCCGGGCCTTTGCCCGCAGCCGCAGCACGTCCAGCTCGGCCGAGTCATCGATGAGAATACGGGCCTTCTCCAACTCCCCGGCGGCCATCTGAAGATGGGTCCAGTCCTGCGGCGTGATGCTGCCCCGGCGGAGCTTTTGGGAATCGAAGCGGGCCCGGGAGCAGAGGAAACGCTGGGCGAGCTGTTCCTTGGACATCTCCAGCGAGAAGATCAGCACCGCCCGGCCGTCCTCCACGGCCATGTACTCGGCCATGTTGCAGGCCAGGGCGGTCTTGCCCATGGAAGGCCGGGCGGCTATGACGATCATCTCGCCGTTTTGCAGGCCGCAGGTCAGCTCGTCGAGTTTGAAGTAGCCGGTGGCCACGCCCGTGATGAGGCCGCCTTCCCTTTCCGAGAGCGTCTCGAATGTCTGCTGGAGGAGGCTTTCCAGCGGCACGGCATGGTCGCCGACCTGTCGCGTGGCGATCTCGAAGACGGTAGCCTCGGCGCGGTCGAGGATGTCCGCCGGGTCGTCCTTGCTCTCGTAGGCCTCGGCCATGATGGCCTGGTTGGCGGCGATGAGGTTTCGCAGGAGGGCCTTGTCTCGCACGATGCGGGCGTAGTAGTCACAGGTGGCGGTCGAGGGCACGCCCTCGGCCAGACGCACCAGCGTCTCGGTCCCGCCGACCCGCTCCAGCAGTTTGGACCGTTGCAGCTCCTCGTTGAGTGTCACCAGGTCGATGGGCTTGCCGGCGTTGTGCATCTCCACCAGCGTTCGGTAGATGACGCGGTGTCGCGGAAGGAAGAAGTCGTCCTGCCGGACGATATGCACCACCGTGTCGATGGTGCTGGCGTCGAGGACCATGGCCCCCAGCACACACATCTCCGCTTCGGGCGAGTGGGGGGGGACTCGAAAACCGGCTGGCCCGCCAGCGGCCTTTTCGCCGCCGACACCGGCGGGCCGGGGCGCTTCCTGCCTGGGGCTCTCTGCCGGACTCATCGCCTTCCCTGGCTGCCGAGGAAAGTATGCCACGCGGGCCGGCCGGCACCGATGTGCACCGCCCGGGCGCCGCGGATGCTTGCCGTTCGATTCACCTACCCTGATGCCTGCTGGGCCTGCTCTTCCGGTCCGCCCTCCGAGTCAGGGGCCGGCCCCGCCTCCGGCTGATCCTGCTCGGCCGGGCCCTCCTGCGTGATGCCCTCGCCGGTGTCGCGAGGAGGAACCACCCACAAAACGATGCCGGCCTCCACGTCCTCGGCGAACCGCACCGCTATTTCGTACTTATCCAGTCTGCGGATGGGTTCGTCAAGGAGAATCTGTTCCGGCTCGATCAGGATTCCGTCCTTGCCGATGGCCGCGGCGATCTGGGCCGGGCCCACCGAGCCGTAGAGGTGGCCTTCTTCGTTGGCCCTGGCGGTGATGGTGAATTCCTTGCCCTGCAGGAGCTTGGCCTGCGTTTCCAGTTCGGCTCGACGGCGGGCCAGCTCGGCCAGGTAGGCCTCCTTCTCGCGTTCCACCGCCCGGATGTTTCCCTCGGAGGGAATCACCGCCAGGCCCTGAGGGATCAGGAAGTTCCTCGCGTAGCCGTCGCGAACCTCCACCACGTCGCCGATCTGACCCAACTTGCTGACGTTGCGTCGAAGCAGTACCTTCATGCCAATGTCCTTCCGCGTTGCTGCCGGCTTTCGGTGCCGGCACGCATCGCCCCGCCCGGACTGGTCTCCCGGCCGAGTGCGTGCCTCGCTGCCGGAGCCAATCGTCGCCGCCCTGGCTCGGGGCGGCCGGCCGAGCAGTCCACTGCCGGCCCCGGCCGGTCCGTCAGGAAACGTACGGCAGCAGGCCCAGGAAGCGGGCCCGCTTGATGGCCCGGCGGGCGCTCCGCTGATGGCGGGCGCAGTTGCCGCTGCGCTTCCTCGAGAACATCTTTCCTTGCTGCGTGGTCAGCTTCTGTAGGGCGGCCACGTTCTTGTAGTCGATCTCGCGGACCTTGTCCCGGCAGAACCGGCACTTCGTCTGTTCACGATAGCGGAATCGTTTCCGGCCGCTTCGGCCTCCCCGAGCTCCGCCACCACGCCTGCCTTTCATTGCAGCCATTCTCGAGTGCTCCTGATCATTCGTCCCGGTGTTTGGGGACCGCTACCTGCTAGAAGGGTATGTCTTCGCCCTCCGGCGTCGCCGGTGGGGGTGATGCAGGGGGGCTCGGCGGCTGTCGGTGCGGGGCCGACTCGGCCGGGCCGATGTCCCCCTGCGAGGGCGAGGCGGTCGGCTCGGGCCGGCCTGCCGCCCCGGCCCCTCTCGGGGCCGAGAGAAATTGGAAGGCCTGGACGAACACCCGATGCTTGGAGCGCTTCTGACCGTCCTGGCCTTCCCAGGTGTCGTATTGCAGCCGGCCTTCCACCAGCACGCACTGGCCCTTGGACATGTGCTGGTTGAAGGTCTCGGCCTGCTTGCCGTAGCAGCGGCAGTCGATGAAGCAGGTTTCCTCGCGGGGCTCGCCGCCCGAACCTCGCCAGCGGCGGTTGATGGCCAGCCCGAACTCGCACACCGGCGTGCCCGAGGGCAGGAACGACAACTGCGGGTCCCGGGTCAGATTACCCACCAGGATGACTCTGTTGTAGTAGGCCATGGCACGTTCTCGCTTTCTGCTCGGGCCTGGTTTTCTCTCTCAGTTTCGCATCCAGGCCTCATTGGTCCGATTACTCACTTGGTTGTTTCGTCTTGGGACGATTCCGCCGTCCGGGCCTCCGGCTCCGGCGGCGGGGCTGGGACGGGGGCGGCATCCGTGCCGGCCGGTGTCTGCCCGGCATCCTCCGGGGCTCCCGAGGCAGTGGGCGGCTGGGCCTCTGCCGCCTGGGGGGCGGCGGCCTGGGCCTTGGCCTCAGCGGCGGCCTTCTGTGCCTGGGCCTCGGCCTCCTTGGCCTCTCTGGCTGCGCGTGCGGCCTTTTCGGCCTCGGCGGCGGCCTTGCGGGCCTGGGCCGCTGTGGCCGGCGTCTGGGCGTGGATGACCTCCTCGGTCACGTGGTCGGCCGAGAGGATCAGTGCCCGCAGGATGCGCTCGTCGAGCTGGATGTCGTGGTGCAGTGCCTGCAAGGCCGCCGGGTCGGCCTTGAAGTACGTCAGCACGTACAGCGCACGGCGCCGGCCCTTGATCTCGTATGCCAGGCGGCGTTCATCCCAGGGCTTCAGGCTGAGGACCTCCGCGTTGGCCCGGGCCAGCACGTCCCGCACCGGGGCCGAGGCCGCCTCGAAGTCCGCATTGCCCGCCTCCAGCAGGAACATCCCTTCGTAGGTTCTCATCAGCTCCCTTTACCTTCCTGTTCGGGCGGCCCGTCGAGGTCGGCGTCCGGGCGGTTGAACCGGTTCATCACCTCGGCGATGCCGCTTCGCACCCACGTCTCCACCGCGTCGGCCGCCCGGGCGATAGCCGGGGCCATCACGGTCCATTCATCTTCGGCAAAGGCGCTCAGCACGTACGCGATGTTGTCCATGTGCTCCGGCGGAGCGCCAATGCCCACTCTCAGCCGGGCCACGGCCTCCGTGCCCAGCGCCGCCAGTATGTCGGCCAGGCCCTTGTGCCCGCCAGCGGAACCCTTGGCCCGCGCCCGCAGCCTTCCCAGCGGCAGGGCCAGGTCGTCCATCACCACCAACAGGTCGGCGGCCGATAGCCTGTAAAATGCCGCCAGCTCGGCCACCGCCGTGCCGGAGCAGTTCATGTATGTCTGCGGCGCCACCAGCGCCACGCCGGAGGCCTCCATGTGTCCGGTCCAGACGCGGCTGTGGAACTTCGATCGCGCCCGGCCGAAGTCCCACCGCCGCCGCAGCTCCTTCAGTACCATGAAGCCAACGTTGTGGCGGGTCTGTCGGTAGCGCCGGCCTGGGTTGCCCAGCCCGACGACGTATTTCGATATCGCGGGGACGATCTCCACGCCGCGGCGAACCCATATGCGTTACGATGACCGTTCCTCTTCGGTCTCTTCCTGTTGTTTCTTCTCGCCGATGACCTCGGGCTCGGCGGGGGCCTCGGCCTCGGCGGCGGGCAGCTCCTCCTCCTCGGCCAATACCGTCACCGAGGCCACCACCGTCTCCGGGTCGGCCAAGACGCGCACGCCCTGGGGCAGCTCCAGGTCCGAGACCCGCAGGACGTCGTCCACGTGCAGCTCGGTCACCGGCACCCGCAGCTCCTCGGGGATCTCTGTCGCCAGGCACTCGCACTCCACTTCGTCCAGGTGCTGGGTGAGCACGCCGTCCTCGGCGTCCACCCCCACCGGCGTGCCCCGCAGGACGATTGGCACTGTCACGTGCACGCGCTCGTGCAGGCGGACCCGGGTGAGGTCCACGTGGACGATATGGTGGCCCAGGTAGTCGTACTGCACGTCCTTGATGAGAAAGTTCTCCTCCTGGCCATCGACCTCGGCCTTGACCAGGCGCTCACCGTGCTGGACGGCCAGCTCGATGTCGTGGCGGTTCACGCTTACCGGCACGTTGGGCTGGCCGTGGCCGTACACAATGGCCGGCACCATGCCCTGGGCCCGCAGCCGGCGTGCTGCCCGGGTGCCCAGCTTCTCACGTCTTGTCAGTTTCAACATGGCCATCTTGCTCAACTCCCACCGTCTGGCGCGGGCCGACCCGCCGCCCGCCGGAACGCTTCCCGGGGTCCTTCGACGCACAGACTGCTGACCGATTGGTTGTTGTGTATGCGGTGGATGGCCTCGCCGATGAGCTTGGAGACCGACAGGACCCGAAGCTTCGGCAGGGCTTGCAGGGACTCGGGGGACACGGGGATGGTATCGGTGACTGTCACCTCGGCGATGGGGGCCTCGCGCAGGCGTGCTATTGCCGGCCCGCACAGTACGGCATGAGTGGCCCCGACGTAGATCTTGGCCGCCCCCTCGGCCTTGCACAGTGCCGCCGCCCCGCAGACCGTCCCCGCGGTGCTGATCATGTCGTCTATCATCAATACTGTCTTGCCCTTGACGTCACCGATGATCTCCCCGACATCCACCTCCCGGTCGCTGATGCGGCGCTTGTTGATTACGGCCATCTCACCGCCCAGGCGGTCCGCGTACACCCGCGCCCGTTTGGCGTTGCCCACGTCCGGGCTGACCAGGACCAGATTGGGCAGGTCCTTCTGGATGTAGTACCGGCTGAGAATGGGCTCGGCGTACAGGTTGTCAACCGGGATATCGAAGAAGCCTTGTACCTGGGCCGCGTGCAGGTCCATCGTCAGCACGCGGTCGGCCCCGGCGGTGGAGATCAGGTTCGCCACCAGCTTGGCCGTGATGGGCACCCGACCCTCGTCCTTGCGGTCTTGCCGGGCGTATCCGAAGTAGGGGATCACCGCGGTGATCCGCCGGGCCGAGGCCCGCCGGGCGCAGTCCAGGAAGATCAGCAGCTCCATCAGGTTGCGGTTCACCGGCGGACACGTGGGCTGGATGAAGAACACGTCCTGCCCGCGAACGTCATTCTCCAGCTTCACCACCAGCTCGCCGTCGGGAAAGCGCCCGATGGTCAACTGGCCCAGGTCCCGCCCGAGGTAGTCGCCGATCTGCTCGGCGAGCTTCGGGTGGGCCCGCCCGGAGAATATCTTCAAGTCATCTTTCATGCCCGTGCTCCACGGTCTGGTTGTCCTCGACCACCGCGTCGGTCAGGTGCACCATGGGCCCGATGATGCAGCCGGTGCCGATCCGGCAGCGCCCGTCCAGCACCGTCATGGGGCGGATGACCGTGTCCGGCCCGATGCTGGTGCGCGGGTCGATCCAGGTGCTGCCCGCGTCCTCGATGGTCACGCCCGCGAGCATGTGGCGCCGCTGGATCCGGCGCTGCATCAACCGGCTTACCTCCGCCAGTTGCAGCCGGTCGTTGATGCTGAGCACGTCCTCGGGGGGCACGGCCGGCACCGCCGCCAGGGCGTAGCCTCGGCTGCGGAGCATGCCCAGGGTGTCGGTGAGATAGTATTCGCCCTTGGCGTTGTCGTTCTTCAGATCGTCGATGACCTCCAGCAGCTTGGCCGTGTCGAAGCAGTACAGCGAGACGTTCACTTCCTTGATGGCGTGCTGTTGTTCGCTGGCGTCGAGGTATTCCACCACGCCAATGAGCTCGCCTGTCTCGTCGCGGAGCACCCGGCCAAAGGAGCCCGGGTTGTCCATGATGCAGGTCGCCAGCGTGCAGGCCGACCTGCGCCGCCGGTGCACCGCCAGCAGTTGCCGCAGGGTCTCGGCCTGAACCAGCGGGCCGTCCCCGGCAAGCACCAGCAGCTCTCCGTCTCGTCCGGCCAGCTGGGGCTTGCACACCTGCACTGCGTGTCCCGTGCCCAATTGCTGAGGTTGCTGCACCCACGTGATGTCCCGGGCGTCGGCGTAGGCGGCCTTGATCCGCTCGGCCCCGAAGCCGACCACGCAGATCAGCTCCCCGCAGCCGACCTCCCGGCAGGCGTCGAAGACATAGGTGAGCATGGGCTGATTGCACACCAGGTGCAGCACCTTGGGGATGGCGGTCTTCATCCGCGTGCCCCTGCCCGCAGCCAGGATGACGGCGGTCGTGTCCATCGAAACTCTCATTCGCTGCCGCTGGGCCCGGCGGCCCGGAGGCTATGCGCCCATCTGGGCCTTTCCCGGGCCCCGGTTCGGCCAAGGGCTGCTGCCTGCACTTTGTTCTCCGGTGTCTCTTGGCTGGGAGCCGAATCTACCCGGCCAGGACTCGAACCTGGAATACGAGGACCAAAACCTCGTGTGTTACCGATTACACCACCGGGTAAGGTTGCACCTCCGGGCCGGGACCGTTCGCCGCGCCGCGGCCTTTGCGCCGGCAGCCCCGATGGCTCTTGATGCCTGGCGTATTTCTTCATCACGAGGTCCGCGAGCTCAGCCGGGGAACACACCCCTGCCGGGGGGCTGGCAGCAGCCGTGACAAGACAGCGGCGCTGGCCCGGCCTGAGGCCCGGACGAGCGGCCGCCAACGGCTCGCCCGTTCCCGCCAAGCCCCTGGCCCGGCGGGGCGCCCCTTGCAGCCGGCGCTTGGTATCGCACCCACAAAATCTATCGGTCGGGCCGGCGGCTGTCAATCGGGAAAAGCGCTTCGCCGGCACGGGGAATAGTCTGCCGGTTCCGTCGGTGGCTTGATCGGACCTGGCCGCTTTCAGTCGGGACAAATCGCAGTGGCTCTGGCGGGGGCGGGGCTGGTACGATTTCCAGGTTGTCTCGAGGCGCTCGGCGGGGCCTGAGAGGCGCCCCCTGTGGAGTAAGGAGGGAATCACATGCGATGGTCGTTGGAGTTGCTCTCGCCGGCCCTGGTGGTCGGCGAGGGGAGCGAACTGCTGCTGGGTCCGGACGAAGCAGGTCGCTCGGCCAGGCTGAAGCTGTCCTTGGCGGATGGTCGCCTGGTCTTCGACGTGGAGGCCCAGGGCCTGGCCGAGGCGGCCCCCGGCCTGGCTCACCCGGAATGGTACAACCGCGCTCACCTGGCCCTGTTTCTCAATCCCGGCCACGACCATGCCACCCGCTGGCTGTACGGCGTGGATGACACCGGGGCCGTCACGGCGACCGCCGATTGGGCTGCACCCGGCGAGGTGCCGGGGGAGGTCCGCACCGCCAGGCTGGCCGGCCCGCCGGCTGCCGAGGGCAGCTTCGAGGAGCTCGGCTCGGGCCGGTTTCGCATCGTGCTGCGTGTCCCGGCCGATGCCGTCTGGCCCGGCGGGGCTGCGGCGGCCGGGCTGGCGGTAAAGGTGGGGTTTCACGAGGAGCTCATCGTGCGCCCGCTGCGCTGGCCGGCGGAGATCGACTGGGCCGGCGATACGCCACTTTGCTTTGGCGACCTCTACCGCAGCGGGCCGCCGTTGCGCGTGGACCGGCTGGAGCTGCCCGAGCCGGCCTGGGCTGTGCCCTGTCCGCTGAGCTTGCGGGCGGTGGTTGGGCCGGGGGGACCCGCCTCGGGTCGGGTCCGCATCGAGACGATCCTGCCCGGCGAGGGCCAGCAGGGCCAGTGCGAGCTGCCCTGGACCGCCGACCAGGAGGGCAACGTGGCCTTGACCGCTGAGGTGAGCTTTCCCCATCGGGGCAAGTGGGCCTCCGATGCCCGCGAGGTGGCCCGCTTGGCGGTGACCTTCACCGATGACGCCGGCCGGCCCGTCTGGCAGGCGGAATACCCCTTCGGCTTCGACTGCGGCATCATCGTTCGCGAGCGCTTCGGGCCCATCGACGGCGAGCAGCCTCCCCGCCCGGAGCCGGCGGACCCTGACTTCGTGGAGAAGTTCCGCCGGTACGTGCTGGCCCGGTTGCCCGATTATCGCCTCAAGACCACCAGGGACGGTGCGCCCAGTGACTTCTACCTGGCCGATGATGCCGGCCGGGCGAACCTGAACCTCATGGACCCCGACTGGCCTGATGCCGTGGCGGCCATGCTGGCGGAGCGCTTCGGCCGGTGGGACGATGCCCTCTGCGCCGCGGCCATGTGGGTCTATCACCCGCTCATCACCCTGCACTCATCGAGTTGGTCGGGCATTGCCGGACGCTGCACGGTGCAGGCCGTTCCGCGCCTGGGCGGGTGCTTCTGCGGCGATACCGGTCGGCTGACGGCCATGCTGGCAGAGCGCGTCGGACGATGCCTGGACGTGCCGCTGCGGGCGTGGTCGCTTGGCCTGCGGGGCCATATAGCCACGCTGGTGGACAGCCCCGCCGGCAGGGTGGTGCTGGACGGGATGATCGGCCTGTGGTTCCACACGCTGGACAACACCCGACTGGCGACTCTGGAGGAAATGAGGGCCGACCGGCGCATCGTGCAGCGCATGTGGTACTGTCCTCGCGCCCACGGCCACGAGTTCTTCTACGGTGTGGACAACCAGATCATCCGCGACTGGAACAAGGCAGCGGTGGACTTCCCGGTTTGAATGACGCGCCGGGACAGCGGCTGGCGGTTCGGCGGTCCGAAGCGGCAGGCCGCTGGGAAGCGAGGGCGACACCCGCAAGTCCTCTCCGCACCGGACTGCGCAAGATGGGAAGGAGGCCTTCGGAGACGCTCCTTCCGGCGCGCCCAGTGCTCAATGCCGAATGCCCAATGCCTGGTGCCTCATGCCTGGTGCTTGGTGTCCGTCGTTCGTTGCCAGCGGCGTCTGCCGAGGACGCGCGGGCGGACGGCGCTGTCCAGCAGTGGCGTGAGGGTGTTGGCCATCAGCACTGCCGCGTAGGCGGGGATGGGGAACGCCAGGTACAGCCTCAGCAGGATGGCCCCAGCCCCGCAGATGGCGCCGAAGACCACCTGTGCCGGCAGGGTCACCGGGCGCGAGGTCATCTCCGTGGCCAGGAAGAACGCAGCCAGCATCAGCTCTCCGCAGGTGAGGTGATAGGCCACATACACGAAGCCCACGTCCAGGCCCTCCGCCGCCACCGGCAGCCACTGCCAGGCCTGGCCGTCGGCCGAGCGGACGGGTGCCACGGCGACGGTGACCGCCGCGGCCAGGATGATCATCCCCGGCAGGTAGGCGTGGACGTAGTTGCGGCAGGCCAGGTACAGGCCGGCGACGATGATGACAATGGTGGAGGTCTCGCCGATGCCCCCGCCGTGGGCCCCGCAGATGAGGTCCCAGGCCGGGGGCATGTGGCGCAGGACGGTGGCTATGGAATCGGGCGGCTTGGCACCGGGCAGCGACAACTGCCTCAGGAATGCCCTGGGCCTGGGCCGGGCCACCGCGTCGGCTGGGCTGCGCGCGACCGTGCCGCGCCACCCCCGGTACCGCGCCGAACGGTCCACTCGGGTCACGTCACCCAGCAGGATGCGGTTCTGTGCCAGCACCGGCCAGGCCGGCCGGTCCAGCAGGGGCCGGGCCAGCAATGGCGGGGCGAACAGGACGGTCGCCGCCAGCCGGCCCACCAGGGCGGGCTGCCACAGGAAATGTCCCACGCCGCCGAAAAGGGCCTTGCCCACCAGGATGGCGAACACCGCCGCCGCCAGCGGCACGTACCAGGGCACGAAGGGCGGCAGGGTCAGGGCCAGCAGCAGCCCCGTCAGGGCCGCGTGCGACCGGCCCAGCAGCGCCGGCGTCCGTGTCACCCGGTAGTACAGCGATTCGGTCGCCACGCAGCCCAGGACGCTCAGGGCGCATATCACCAGTGCGCGCCAGCCGAAGAACACCACCCCGGCGACGGCGGGCCCGCAGGCCGCCACGAAGATGACGCGGAAGATGTCCCGGCTGGCCTCCGGTGCCCGCAGGAACGGCCCGAACATCCCGGCCGGGGCAGCGGCGGTTATCTTGGTCTCAGTGTTTCTGTGCGGCGTCTCGTGCATCTCTCGATCGGCTCTGCCCCTGGCGGATGGCCCTCTTCAGCAGGGCCACGCGTCGGCTCAGTGGCAGCCGCGCCGGGCACAGGTAGCTGCAGATTCCGCAGCCCACGCAGGCCAGGACGCCCCGGCGGGCCGCCTGGGTCGGGCGATTCAGTTCGAAGTCGTCGTTCAGCGCCGCGACGTTCAACCGGGCCGGGCAGTTCTCGCTGCACCAGCCGCAGCGGATGCATTGCGTCGGAGGCCCGGCCTGCTGGGGGTGCAGGCCCAGCACGGCGTTGCCTCCCGGCCCCGTCACCGCCCCCGCGGTGGCGAGCTGGCCGGACATGGCCGGCCCGCAGACGCCCCATGCCTGCGCGTCCAGGCCGGCCAGGGCCAGCAACTCCTCAATCTCGGCCCCGAAGGGCACCAGGTAGTTGCCGGGCCGGTGGAGCGCCGGCCCGGACAAGGTGACCACCCGCGCCGTGGGCGGCTCCCCGCAGGCCACCCAACGATAGGTCAGCCAACAGGTCGCCGCATCGGTCACGGCCACGCCGACGTCCATGGCCGTCCCGCCGGGCGGAATCTCCCGCCGGGTGAGCACCTTCACGATCATGGCCTCGGCCCCGATGGGATACTTGTGTGGCAGGGCGATGGGTTCGATTCCGTAGAGCCTGGCCGGCCCGACCGCCGCGCGATAGGCGCCGGTGCGGCGGTGGTCCACGGCCAGCATGACGTTGCGGGCGCCCACGGCCCGCGCCAGGATGGCCAGCCCGCGGATGACCTCCGAGCCGCGCTCCGCCAGCAGGCGGTGGTCGGCGGTCACGAAGGGCGTGTTCTCGGTGATGTCCGCTATCAGGGTCTCCACGCTTGCAGCCAGGGCCCGCTCGATCCATCCGCCCAGGGCGCTGACGGGGGGCCGGCACGTGCACACGCCGCCCTCGGCGATGCGCAAACGGATCGAGTACTCGTCGGCAGACTGCCAGGTGTAGTGGCAGGAGAGTTCCTCAATGCGCCCGACTGAGTCGAGCTCAACCAGCTCGATGGCCGGAGAACTCCGCCAAGTGCCTTCCGGCCCGGGCAGGAGACATTCACCGATGCCGGCCACCCTGCCGGCCAGCGGGGCGAAGACGTCCACCTGGCGGGCGTCTGAGGCCTGGGCGATGCGCTGGCCGTGGCTGACGGCCTGGCCGGGCTCGACCAGCGGGCGGGCGGGCTCGGCCTCGGTGGGCGCCAGGGGCACCCGCAGTCGGGTCAACGGGCCGATGGGGACGATCGGGGCGCCCAGCGTGGCGTCCTTGCTGTCCGGCAGGACGATGCCGCCTGCGAATGTCCCGAAACGGCGCAGCCGCATGGCCGACATGATACCCCCGCCGCCGGCGGCGGTCGATTCGTCAATACCAGCGCCAGCCCATGCCCTTCACCGGCAGCTCGCGCAGGGCGGAGCGGTCCAGGGGGCTGCTGCGCAGTTTTTCGCCGTCCAGGATGTCGGTGTCGCCCACTCGGCGGGCCTCGGCGATGAGTCGTTCGCGCCAGGGCCCCAGCAATCTTTCGGCGTCGGGCCCGGCGGCGAGGTTGACCAGCTCCTGGGGGTCTTCCCGGAGGTCGTAGAGCTCCTCGGTGCAGCCGCGCTGGGCGTAGCAGTACTTCCAGCGGCCGTCGGTGACCATGGCAGCCTGGTCGGGGTCGTCGCCGCATTGGGAATAGAACAGCTCCCGGCCAGGGGCGTCGGGTCTGGCCAGCACGCCGGTGAGGTCCATGCCGTGCACTTCCTTGCCCAGCTCGCAGCCGGTCATGGCGGCCAGGGTGGGCAGGATGTCCTGGAGACCGGCAAGTTGGCTGCGCTCGCCGGGCCTGACGCCGGGGCCGGCGACGATGAGCGGCACGCGGACGGAGCCTTCCAGGAAGTTGCACTTGAAGAAGGTGCCGAAGTCGCCCAGCAGGTCGCCGTGGTCGGCGGTGTAGATGACGATGGTGTCCTCGGCCACGCCGGCGGCCTGGAGTGCCTCCATCACCCGGCCCACCTGGGCGTCCTGGTGGGTGACCAGGCCATAGTAATAGGCCTTGATGACCTTCAGGGCGGCGGGGCTGAGGGTGTCGATGGCGTGGCTGTAACGGGTGGCCTCCAGCACCGGGTTGCGATCGGCCAGCAGGGCCTCCTCGCCGGCCGGTGCGGGCATGTCACGCGGGTCGTACAGCTTGACGTACTCCTGCGGCGGGTCGTAGGGCGAGTGGGGCTTGGGGAAGCTGCAGAAGATCAAGAAGGGCTTGTCGGGCCGCTGGGCCAGGTGCTCATTCAGCCTGGCGATGGTGCGGTCGGCCACCCAGTGGTCCACGTGCAGCTCGGCCGGCAGGGGAGTGGGACAGGGGCGGACGTCGTTGTTGCCCACGCCGTGGCAGCGGCTGAAGCCACCCCAGCCGACCTGCTCCAGATAGTCGATGTAGTCCTCCAGTCCGCGGTGCTGGTACTGCCGGTCGTGCTGCCAGACGTATCGGCCTGACTCGGTCAAGTCGCAGTGCTGGAAGCCATGCAGCAGGCGGGGCTGGCCCGGCGGGGCGTAGGGCACGTAGTGCAGCTTGCCGCAGGCGTAGGTCTCGTAGCCGCAGCGGGCGAAGTGCTCGGCCAGCTTGACCTGGTCGTCACGGATGCGCCCGGCGTTGCGCTTCACCCCGGTGCAGACGTGCGAGTAGTTGCCCGTGGTCAGCGACGCCCGCGCCGGCACGCAGATGGGGTTGGGGGTGAAGGCGTTGGCGAACAGCGCCCCGGCGGCGGCCAGGGCGTCCAGGTTGGGCGTCCGGCAGATGCTGTTGCCGTAGCAGCCCAGGGCATCGGCGCGAAGCTGGTCGGCCATGACGAGCAGAATGTTCGGGCGTTGTGGCATGGTCTGGAACCCTTTCCCCCGGCGGCTCTCCAGGGGCGGCTCAGGGGGCGGTGCCCCCGCCGGCGGCGCGGCGGAGCACCGGGTTTACGTACTCGATGCGGGCGGAGCGACTGAGCTGGGCGATGATCTCCACCTTCATCCGCTCCACCAGCCGGGCCATCACTTCCTTGCGCAAGGAATCCTTGACCGCCTCGAACTTGACCTTGCTCGAGGGATAACGCCTGTGCAGTTTCAGCACGTGGAAATTGGTGCCGGCCTGGACGATGCCGCTGACCTGCCCCGGGCGCAGGGCGAAGGCGGCGTCGCGGATGGCCTGCGGCACGGCGCCGTCCTCGCGCGAAAACGGCGGCAGGTGCCCGCCCTTGGCGGCGGTGGCCGAGTTCGTCGAATACTTCCTGGCCAGCTCGGCGAAGTCCTCGCCCGCCTTCAGCCGGCGGATGATCTTCTCGGCCTCGGACAGCGAAGGCAGGGCGATGTGGCTGATCTCGACCTTCTCGCCGTAGCGCCGGGCGAACTCGACCTTCAGCATGGAGTCGGTGACGCTCAGCTTGGGCAGGGCCATCTTACGCAGCAGGGCGTTCTGGCGCATGGTCGCCCGCCACAGCTCGCGCGTCAGCCCGCGCCGGCGAAGCAGCTCGTCCAGCATCCGCTGGCGCTGGTCGGGGGAAGTGCGCTCGCCAAAGATGCGCTTCAGGGCCCGGGCCTCCTCGGCGAAGGCCTCTTCCTCGCTGACGCTGACTCCCTGCCGGCGGGCCTCCTGGCGGACCAATTCCTGCAC
>MVCS01000038.1 GCA_002049885.1 Planctomycetales bacterium 4484_123
GGGCCCGGCTCCGGCGCGCCGGCAGCCGCGGCGTGCGCCGGCCCCGCCGGCGACCTGCTCGACCTGCCACCTTGTTTCTTCGCGTCCTTGCGCATCATTGAGAAAAACGCAGCCTGGTCGGCTCTCTCGCCCTCGAAGTCTGCGGGCGGAGGTACACAGGTTTTTCTGCCTCCGTGCTGCTCATTGCCGCTTGCGGGCGCCCTTGACTCACATGCCGGTATGTCCGAACCCGCCGTCGCCCCGGGCTGTCGGGCCCAGGGCGTCGGCTGCTACGACCTCCGCCCGGGCCACGGGGCAGATGACCATCTGCGCGATTCGCATCCCGCGGCGGACGGTGAACGGCTCCCGGCCGATGTTGGCGAGGATGACGCACACCTCGCCGCGGTAGTCGGCGTCGATCGTGCCGGGGGCGTTGGGCACGATGATCCCGTGCCGCAGGGCCAGGCCGCTGCGGGCACGGACCTGCGCCTCGTGGCCCTCGGGCACGGCCAGGGAGAATCCCGCGGGCACGGCCACCACCTCGCCCGGGGCGATCGTCACCTCCCCGTCGCATGCCGCACAGATGTCCATCCCGGCCGCCTGTGGCGACATGTACCGCGGCAGGGGAATGTCCTCGCAGCCCGCCTTCCGCTTTACCTGTATTCTTATCGGAGACGCCATGAATCCTACTCCAGACCAATTGCCGGCCCGCCGGGGCGCGAAAAGGCGCAGCGAGGATAATCGCTCGTGCGGCCAAGGGGTAGTGAGGGCGGTGGGGCCTGAGGCGCGGGCACCCCTGGCGCTTCAGTCCCACAGCTCGTCCTGGAGGCGGTGCCAGGTGTCCATGGCCTGGGCGTGCTCGCCGGGCCGGAGCTGCGGCGAGAAGATCATCCCGCGCCGTGGCGGGCACAGCGCCAGCACCCGGCGGAAGTAATCGGTCAGGCTCTCGCCCTCTCCGCGTGGCAGCGTGCCTATATAAACCACCTGCCGCTCGATGACCTTGCGCACTTCCGCGGGCCAGTCCTTGCCGGTGGTGAAGTTCAGCCCGCGCAGCCCGTCGATGCGGCAGTAGATGTCATGCAGGTGCAGTCCCTCGGGCCGGCCGCCGGAGGGCACCCCGCCGCAGTAGTGCAGCCAGCCCCCACCGAAGGGCTCGAAGGCCCGGCGGACGTAGGGCTCGCAGAACGTCTCGAACTGCTCGGCCGAGATGAGGATGCCGCTGTCGTCGCACAGCCGGACCGAGCCTGAGTCCATCCAGTACTCGTTGGCGTAGCCGCGGTCGATGGGCTCGCCGGCGAGCGATTTGCACAGGAGGTTCATTCTGTGATAGATGGCCACACACTTGTCCATGAGTTCGTGGACGAAGGCAGGGTCGGCGTACATGTCCAGGAATAGCTCGTCGTGGCCGCGGGCCTGGGCGGCGATGTCGAGCGGCCCCTGGGTGTCGCAGTGGCGCAGCCCCACCAGGTCGCCCAGGCCGGCCTGGCGCAGGGCCGAGAGGTGGTGCTGGGTATGCTCGACCATGGTGGGCATGACGCCCAGGTGGGAGACGTCCTGGGGAACCTGGAACTCGGCCAACTGTTCCTTGGGCACGTGGCCGGTGCAGACGGGCTTGGTGTGGGCCGGGGTGGCGTAGGGGGCGCCCAGGATGCTGGGGCCGTTGATGACGCCGGTATCGGCCCGGACGGTGGGGACGTAGTCGCTGCCGCTGGCCGCGGCCTGCACCACGCCCTTCATCTGCATGTACAGGCTGGCGGCGGGCTGGGCGAACTGCTCGGCCCAGTCGAAGTCGCCCAGGTCGGCCAGGGCCTCGACCTCCACGGCGAAGACCATGGGCACGTAGTCGCTGCCGCGCCAGGCGAACATGTCGCCCTGGCGGCGCTTGGCCAGCTCGATCCGGTGGGCGTCGAGCAGCTCACCGGCGAGGTCCAGCACCCGCTTGAGCAACTCCTCGGGATTGCGGTTCATGCCCATTGGCTCGGGTTCCCCAATGGCCGGCAGGATACGACCTAGACGTCCAGGTTCTTCACCGCCAGGGCGTTCTCTTCGATGAAGCGGCGGCGCAGCTCCACGTCGCCGCCCATGAGCACGGAGAACATGCGTTCGGCCTCCTCGGCCTCCTCCGCCCGGACCCTCAGCAAGGTGCGGCGCTCGGGGTCCATGGTGGTTTCCCAGAGCTGCTCGGCATTCATCTCGCCCAGCCCCTTGAACCGCTTGATCTCCATGCCCCGGCTGCCGAGCTCGCGGATGCCGGGGGCGATGCCAGCGATGTTGTCCACCTCCAGTTCGGTATCCTCGTTGACGAGGACGAACTTGGCGGGCTCCTTCTCGCCGGTGACGGATTCCTCTCGCACCAGGAAGTAGTCCTCGATGTCGAGTCCGCGGCTCTTGAGCTTGGCTATGACGCGGGTGATCTCGCGAACCTCGTGGAGTTCGGCATGTTTTTCCAGCCGCCGGCCCCGCGGGGCGGGCGCCGCCTGGCCGGGACCATTTCGGCCGGCCCTGGTCTTGCGCCGGGCCCGGCCATTGCCGTTGCCATTGTTGTTGCCGTTGCCTTCTTCCAGCAATTGGTCCTGGAACTCGCCGAGGGCGGCGTCGAACTGGGCGGCGGAGTGGAAGAAGTAGTTCTGCCCGTCCACCACCATCCAGTGCGTGGGCAGCTTGGGGCCCTTGCGGTGGGCCATCAGTTCGGCGAAGTCCAGCCCGCGGCGCTCCACGATGCGGACCTTCTCGGCCAGCTCCTCCAGCAGCTCCACCAGCTCGCGCAGGGCAGCGCCCTTGAAGCGGGCCAGCACCTTGGCCTTGCCGCGTGCGACCTTCCGGATCTCCAGCGTGGTGCCCTCCAGGCCGAGGTTGATCAGCGTCCGCCGCATGGCCTGTTCGTTCAGGACGTACTCGCGGTGTCTCTTGCGGGTGACCAGGTACAGTGGCGGTTGGGCGATGAACAGCCGCCCGGCGGTGATCAGCGGCTTCATGTGCCGGTAGAAGAACGTCAGCAGCAACGTGCGGATGTGGGAACCATCCACGTCGGCGTCCGTCATGATGATGATCTTGCCGTACCGGCACTTGTTGACGTCCACCTCGTCGTTGCCTATGCCGCAGTCCAGGGCCGAGACGATGGCCCGGATCTCGTTGAACGCGAGGACCTTGTCGATGCGCGCCTTTTCCACGTTGAGGATCTTGCCGCGCAGCGGCAGCACCGCCTGGGTGGCGGAGTCCCGGCCCTGTTTCGCCGGCCCGCCGGCGGAGTCGCCCTCGACCAGGAACAGCTCCGTGGTGGCGATGTCCTTGGAGCGGCAGTCGGCGAGCTTGCCCGGCAGCGTTCCGGAGGACAGGGCCCCCTTGCGGCGGGTGAGGTCCCGCGCCCGCCGGGCGGCATCTCGCGCCTGCTGGGCCTGTATGCCCTTGTTGATGATGCGCCGGGCCTCGGTGGGGTGCTCCTCCAGCCAGGTGGCCAACTGCTCGTTGACGGCCTGGGTGACGAACGACTCCACCTCGGAGTTGCCCAGCTTGGTCTTGGTCTGGCCCTCGAACTGAGGCTCGCCCACGCGGACGGAGACGATGGCCGTCAGGCCCTCGCGGAAGTCCTCCCCGGAAGGCAGCGGGTCCTTCTCGCGGACCATGCCGGTGGCGCGGGCGTAGGCGTTGAGGCTTCGGGTCAGCGCGGCCCGGAAGCCCGACAGGTGGGTGCCGCCCTCTATGGTGTGGATGTTGTTGGCGAAGGTGAAGACGGTCTCGTTGTAGCCGTCGTGGTACTGTATGGCCACCTCCACCTCCAGCCGGGCACGCTCGTCGGACTTGTGGATGACGATGGGCCGGCACAGCGGCGCCTTGCCGTCGTTGAGGTGCTGCACGAAGGCCACCAGTCCCTTGTTGAACTGGAAGACGTCCTCCTTCTCCTCGGCCTCGTCCACCAGGCGGATGCGCAGGCCCTCGTTGAGGTAGGCCAGCTCCCGCAACCGGGTGGCCAGCAGCTCGTATCGGAAGCGGCGCTCGGGGAAGATGTCCGGGTCGGGCATGAAGGTGACCTTGGTGCCCGAGCGCTGGCGCTTGCCGATCTTCCGGAGCTTGCCCTTCTTCTTGCCGCGCTGGAAATCCATGGTGTACACGGTGCCGTCGCGGCAGACCTCCACCCTCATCCACTCGCTCAGGGCGTTGACGACCGACGCCCCCACGCCGTGCAGCCCGCCGGAGACCTTGTAACTGTCGTGGTCGAACTTCCCGCCGGCGTGGAGTCGGCACATGACCACCTCCAGGGCCGAGATCTTCAAGCGGGGGTGGGGCCCGACCGGGATGCCGCTGCCGTCGTCGCTGACCGTGCAGGAGCCGTCGGCGTTGATGCGGACGGTGATGTTCTTGCATCGCCCGGCCATGGCCTCGTCCACGGCGTTGTCCACCAGCTCCCAGACCAGATGGTGCAACCCTCGGGCACCGGTGTCGCCGATGTACATCCCGGGTCTGCGGCGGACCGCCTCCAGGCCCTCCAGGACCCTTATCTTGGACTCGTCGTACACGACCTTGCCGGGCCGGTCCCGGCTGGCGGGACTGCCTTGTTTGCGAGCCTTGGCCGCATCCTTGCTCACTGCCGGTTCTCCTTGTGCTGCAAGGACTTCTGTGCCATCAGGGGTGCCGGCGGGGGTGGGGCTACCCAGGCCGCCATAATGATTTGTATATTATCCCAAATCGGTGCTCCCGCGGCCAGCCAATTAGCCTATTTTTTCGCTTTTCTGCCAGCCATAAGTTCTTTACGAATTTGCTCTTCGATGCACATGGGCAAGGGTCTCCCAGCCAGGATTATCGGACCTGCCGGTGCCTCCTCCCCACGATGATTCACACCGGGCCCTGGCCTGATGATCTGATTTCCCTGGTACCGTCAGTTCGCCCTGCTGGCCGCTGCCCGCTTGGCCGGAGAGGACGATTGGATTGCCCTCGCCCGGCAGTATAATGGGCCACGGACCCCCCGGACTCCAAATTGATAAAGGGCGCGCGATGTCACTGTACACGAGAACTGGCGACAAGGGCTTCACTGAGCTGAGGGGCGCTGGCGGGAGGACGCTGCTCCGGCTGCGCAAGACCGACCCCCGGCTGGTGGCCCTGGGGAGCCTCGATGAGCTCGGCGCCGCGGTGGGCCTGTGCGTGGTGGAGGCCGAGCGGCAGGGCCGGAAGCGCCCAGCCGGCGTGCTCCGGCGGGTCCAGAGCGACCTGTTCCGCGCGGGGGCCATGCTGGCCGCCATGGGCGCCGGCTCCATGCCGGACGTCCGGCTCGAAAGGGGCGCCGTGGTGCGGATGGAGAGGTACATCGACGGCATCGACGCCCGGCTGGGCCAGCTCAGACATTTCGTCCTGCCCGGCGGCTGCGAACTGGCCGCCCGGTTGCACCTGGCAAGGGCCATAGCCCGCCGGGCCGAAAGGGCCGCGGTGGCCGCCCTGGACGTCTCGCAGCGCTCCGGCCAGAGCGCCGCCGACGCGGCGCTTCTCACCCGGTACCTCAACCGGCTTTCTGATCTGCTGTTCGCCCTGGCCCGGCAGGCCAACCACGACGCCGGCGTGGAAGAGTCCGCCTGGAAGCCGTAGGAGGCAGAATCCCTCCCGGCCGCGCACCCAGTCCGTCGCGGACGTGGAACTCCGGGACGCCCCAGTCCCGCGGCGCCGTGACCTCACCGTATTGCGGTCCCGCGGCTTGACGGTAATCCGGTTTTCAATGATTGAAGTGCCTGGCGCCGGTGAAGATCATCGCCAGGCCCAGCTCGTCGGCACGGGCGATGACGGCATCGTCCTTCTTGGACCCGCCGGGCTCGATGACGGCGGTGGCCCCGACGTCCACGGCCCAGTCGAGGCTGTCGGGGAAGGGGAAGAACGCGTCGGAGGCCAGCACGCATCCGGCAGTGTCCACCTCGTCGCCGCCGCCGTAGGCCCGGGCGATCTGGGCGGCCAGACGGGCGGAATTGACCCGGCTCATCTGCCCGGCACCGGCGCCCAGGAGGGTCTGGTCCTTGGCCAGCACGATGGCATTGGACTTTGTGTGCTTGGCCACGATCCATGCGAAGCGCAGGTCGGCCAGCTCGCGCTGGGAGGGTTGGCGCTTGGTGACGACCTTCCAGTCGTCCTCGTTCAGCCCCAGCAGGTCGCGGTCCTGGACCAGCATGCCGCCGACGACGTACTTGAGGGCCTTTTCGGCGTTGCGCCGGCCGGTCAGCTCGCCAACGGCCAGCAGCCGGACGTCCCCGCCCCAGCCCTCGCGGGCGCGGATGACCTCCACGGCGGCGTCCTCGAAGCCCGGGGCGATGATGATTTCGGCGTAGAACCCGCCGGCCCCGCGCTGCTTGCCCCAGCGCCGGTAGGTCTCGGTGATGGCCCGGGCCAGCTCCGCGGTGACGGGCCGGTTGACCGCAATGATGCCGCCCATGGCGGCGTTGACGTCGCCGAAGTAGGCCTTGCGATAGGCGGCCACGAGGTCGTCGTCCACGGCGCAGCCGGCGGGGTTGGCGTGCTTGATGATGGCCACGGCCGGGGCCTGGAAGTCCTTGACCAGCTCCAGGGCGGCGTTGGCGTCGAAGTAGTTGTTGTAGGAGATGGCCCGGCCGCCGAGTAACTCCGCCCGCCCCACGCACGGTTCGGCCGCGTCGGTGCCGACGTAGAAGGCCGCCCGCTGGTGCGGGTTTTCGCCGTAGCGGAGGTCGGCGACCTTGGTGTAGCTGAAGCTGACGCGCTGGGGGAAATCCTCGCCGGCCACTTCGCAGAGGTACCGGCTGATGAGGCTGTCGTAGTGGGCCGTCAGGGCGAAGGCCGCCCGGGCCAGGGCGGCCCGCAGCTCGGCGGAGACCGCCCCGTCGTTGGCGCGCATCTCCTCCAGCACCGCCTCGTACTGCGACGGGTCGGTCACGACGGTGACGAACTTGTGATTCTTGGCCGCGGCCCGCACCAGGCAAGGCCCGCCGATGTCGATCATCTCCACCGCCTCGGCCAGTGTGCATCCTTCCCCGGCGATGACCTGTTCGAACGGATACAGGCTGACGCAGACCAGGTCCACCGGCTCCAGGCCGTACTTTTCGATGTCCGCCTGGTGGGCCGGGTCGTCCCGCAGGGCGAGGATGGCGCCGTGGACCTTCGGGTGCAGGGTGACCACGCGGTGGCCGAGCATCTCCGGGAAACCGGTCCATTCCTGCACCTGGCGGACCTTGACGCCGGCGGCCTCGATGGCGCGGGCCGTCCCGCCGGAGGAGATAATCTCCACGCCCATTTGGGCCAGGGCCTTGGCGAAGTCCGCCACGCCGGCCTTGTCATAGACGCTGATCAATGCGCGCTGAATCTTGGTGTTCACGATGGTGAGTCCTCCCACGCGGGCCTGGTTCCCTGCCGGGCCCTCGGTCGTTTCAGTCCTTCAGCATCGGCTCGGTGAGTTTCTCGGCATCGACGGGGCGGATGCAGGCCACCAGCCCCTCACGATTGCCGACGATGATGAGGTCTTTGCTGGCGTTGGGCACGAACAGGTCGTAGCCGGTCATGGGCAGCTCCAGCTCGGTCTTGCCCAATGATTCGTGCACCATCCGCAGGCGGCGCCGGTCGGTCAGGACGAACACATGCGGGGACACGGCGGCCAGGACCACCCGGCCATCGGCCAGCTCCCAGCGCTTGCGCCCGGTGGCGACGTCGATGGCATAGAAGCGGTCGTTCTCGGCGTACTGGAAGCAGCTCCGCTGGCCGACCTGCACTGCTGCCCGCAGCGGGCCTTCGGTGCGGAAGACCCACAACGGCAGGCCGGTCAGCAGGTCGTAGGCGTACAGCTTGTAGTCCTGGCTGGGCACGAAGCAGCCGCGGCTGTCCACCACGAAGTCGGCGGTGATGGGCCCGTCGGTGGTCTGGGCCCACAGCCGGCGGTTGGACTGGAGCTCCGGGTTGACCGCGTAGAAGCGGTGGTCCTGGCTGGCCACGTACAGCCGGCGGTTGAACACCCTCGGCCGGGCCGAGATCATGTCCCCGGTGGACATCGTCCACTGCACCAGCCCGTCGCTTAGCCGCAGGGCGCGGTACCAGCCCTTCACCGAGCCGACGTAGAAGAGCGTCCCGTCGCTGGAGCCGGGGGAGTTGGCGGCGAACTTGAAGTGGATCTTCCGGCTGAGCCGGCCGGTCTTGCGGTCGATCAGCAGGGCGTAGCCCAAGGTGTTGATGATGACGCCATCGAAGGCGCTCAGGGTGCTCACTTCCGGCGGGTTGAGCAGGGCGCGGATGCCGCCGGCCGACGCCTTGGGAATGAGCACGTGGTCTGCGTGGCAGGGGGCGAAGACCTTCTGCGACGGCTTGGCGACGGTGTAGAACCAGCGCAGCCGGCCGCTGACGGC
>MVCS01000003.1 GCA_002049885.1 Planctomycetales bacterium 4484_123
GTCCTCGGCCTTCAGGTTCGTCCGCAGCAGCCGGACGCCGCAGTTGATGTCATAGCCCACCCCGCCGGGCGAGACCACGCCGCCGGCGGCGATGTCCATGGCGGCCACCCCGCCGATGCAGAAGCCGTAGCCCCAGTGAATGTCCGGCATGGCCAGCGAGGCGCGCACTATCCCCGGCAGCGTGGCCACGTTGGCCACCTGCTCGGCCGCCTGCTCATGGCGAATGTGCTCCATGAGCTTCTCGGAGGCGTAGATGACCCCCTCCACCCGCATGCCGGGCCTGGCATCCTTGGGAATCCGCCAGCGACACTCGTCGATCCGTTCAATCGGAATGTCGCCCGTCTTGCCCATGTTCCACCTCTCAGTTGTCACAGAAGTACGGAGCGAACCACGAAGGACACGAAGTACGCAAAGAACACCACGCGATATCCAAGTGCCGTGCCGGTGGGCTCCCGCCTCCCTGGTGACGAGACCGTGCGTGTTTCCCGGCACGGACAGCGCTCCCTGACCGGCACCGAGCATTCGTTCCGCGTTGACGGTCTTGCTGCAAGCGGATGCTCACCTGCTGGCATGTGTAGTCGTTTCCTCTGAGGCCTCTGTGTCCTCTGTGCTCTTTGTGGTGTGATCTTTGTGACGATGGCCGGGATTCAGATGTCCAGGATGACCCGCGCGGTCCAGGTGTCGTTCTCGCAGGTCACCTGGAGCTTATGCCAGGTGATGGCCTTGACCTCCGCGGCCAGCTCGTGCCGCCGGGGGTCGTAGCGCTCGGCCAGGAGCCGCGCCCGCACCGCCCGGGGGGAGGCCTCCTCAACCCGCACCGGCCCGACGACCATGTGCTCGGCCTGGATAACCGCCAGCACGGCTGAGAGGAACTCGACCATCAGGGCCTCGATGTCCTCGGCCTCGACATCGACGCGCCTGGTCTCGCGCGGCTCGGCCGGCGGGCTCGGGCAGATGAACCGCGCCAGGCCCTCGGCCATGGCCTCGAAGAGTTCGCAGAGGCTCTCGCCCCGGCCAGCCAGGCCGGCGTCGGCGGTGTGGTCGAACATCTCCCAGTGCTTGGCCATGATCTGTGAGCTTACCACGTTCCGGCCTCGCCTTCACGGTCGGCGTGGCGCGCGGGTGGGTCTTTGGGACCGGGTCCGGCCCGGCGGTAGAATGGCCGCATGATCCTGGGTGCCCATCTGAGCGTGGCCGGTGGGCTGCACCGGGCCCTGGAGCGGGCCCGGCGGTATGGCTTTGGAGCCGTGGCCATCTTCGTTCGCAGCCAGTTGCGGTGGCAGGCCCCGCCGTTGGAGCGGCAGGCGGTGCGGCTCTTCCGGCGGAGGCGGCAGGAACTGGGCATTGGGCCCGTCCTGGCCCACGGGTCCTACCTGACCAACCTGGCCGGGGCGGCGGCGGTGCGGCGGAAGTCCATTGCGGCCGTGGCCGACGAGCTGGATCGCTGCGGCCGGCTCGGGGTGGACTACTACGTCCTGCACCCCGGCTCGCCGGGCGAGGCCGGCCCGCGGGTGGGCATCGCCCGTGTGGCCGGGGCCCTGAACCGCCTGCTGGCGAGCTGCCGGCATCGCCGCGTGAAGGTGCTGCTGGAGACCACCGCCGGGGCGGGCAGGCAGCTCGGCGGGCGCTTCGAGGAGCTGGCGGAGATCCTTTCCCGGCTGGAGCGACCCGGGCGGTTCGGCGTGTGCCTGGACACCTGCCATGTCTTCGCCGCCGGGTACGACCTGCGCAGCCCGGCCGCCTGTCGGCGGACACTGGAGCGGTTCGACCGCATCGTCGGCCTGGAGCGGCTGCTGGCGGTGCACCTGAACGACTCGGCGACGGCGCTGGGCTCGCGCCGCGACCGCCACGAGCACATAGGCCGGGGGCACATCGGGTCGCGAGGCCTGGCCGCCCTGCTGGGCGAGGCCCGGCTGGGAGAGCTGCCCATGATCCTGGAGACGCCCAAGGGCACCGACGAGCAGGGGCGGGACTGGGACGAGCTGAACGCCGAGGTCGTCCGCCGCCTGCGGGCAGGGCCCTGACGACCGGCCGGGCGGCCTGGGACTGATTCGCCCGCTGGCCATTGCCCCGGCCGGCGGTTTTCGCTACCGTGCCGGCTGTGATGCTAAAGGTGCTGAAGATCGCCTCCTACGTGTTGGTGCCGCTGGCTTGCGGGCTGCTGGCCGACGTGGTCTTCGAGTGGCTTCGGCGGAGGCGTGGGGCCCGCCGGGGCGGGGCGGGCGGGGCGCCGGAATGAGCGGGCTGGAGGGGATCTCATGCTGGCTTGGTGGCCCGGCGCTGCTGGCGGCGCTGGTGGGCCTGGGCTTTGCGGTGGGCATCCTCACGGGCCTGTTCGGCGTGGGCGGGGCGTTCTCGATCGTGCCGCTGCTGAACGTCGCGCTGGGCGTGCCCTACCCGCTGGCCATCGGTTCGAGCCTGTGTTACACGGTGGGGGCGAGCGCCTCGGGGCTGGCCCGGCACATCCGGCTGGGCAACTACGAGCCGCGCAGCATACTCGCCCTGGCGCTTGCCGGCATGGTCGGCGCGGTGGGCGGCGGGGCCCTGAACCGCTTTGCCCAGGGCGCCCTGGGCGGGCGGAACTATACCCTGATGATGCACGGGCTGTTCATGGCCCTGCTGGTGGTGACGGCCTGGCTGATCGCCCGGGGCGAGCGGGCGAATGCCTCGGGCAGGACGCTGGTCCAGCGGCTGGCGCTGCCTCCCTACATCGACCTGCCCCGGGCGGGCCTGCGGCGGGTATCGGTGGTGGGGCTGGGCCTGGTGGGGGCCGTGGCGGGCGTGCTGGCGGGGATGATGGGCATCGGCGGGGGCGTGTTGCTCATCCCGGCACTGGTGCTGGTGGTGGGGCTGGGCCCGCATCAGGCGGTGGGAACGTCGCTGGGCGTGGTGCTGTTCAGCGCCATGGCCGGGGGGACGAAGTACGCCCTGGACGAACACGTGAGCATGTGGGTCGTGATGCCCCTGCTGATCGGCAGCGTCTTCGGCGTCCAGCTCGGGGCGTGGGTCTGCCAGGCCCTCCGCGCCCGCCAGCTGCGGCGGTACTTCGCCCTGCTGGTGCTGGCGGTGGCGGCCGTGCTGGCCGTCGATTTCGCGGCCAAGCTGCTGTCATGGAAGCCGTAGCCGGCCAGGTCCGGGCCTGGCGGGGACGGTTGACAACGCCCTTGCTGCGTGGCACAACTCGTCGTGTCGGACCCTTTCGGGAAAGGGCAAGGCATGCCAAGTCTGAGGCGATTCTTCGAGATAGAGCAGCGCGGCAGCACCGTGGGACGGGAGGTCCTGGGCGGGCTGACCATCTTCATGTCGATGAGCTACATCCTCTTCGTCCAGCCCGTGGTGCTGGCCAAGGCGGGGATGAACTCCGACGCGGTGTTCATGGCCACCTGCATTTCTTCGGCGGCGGCCTGCGTGCTGATGGGCCTGCTGGCCAACTATCCCATCGCCCTGGCCCCCGGGATGGGAGAGAACTTCTTTTTCGTCTTCACCCTCTGCGGGGTGGCGACGGCAGCGGGGGCCTTCAAGCTCACCTGGTCTGAGGCCCTGGCCCTGACGACGGTGACGGGCGGGCTGTTTCTGCTGTTGTCCGTGGTGGGCTTCCGCTCCATGGTGCTCAACGCCATCCCCGACGCGCTCAAGAGCGGCATCGCCGCGGGCATCGGCCTGTTCATCGCGCTGATAGGTTTCGAATGGGGCAACTTGGTGACCTCCGACCCGGTGACCTGCGTGAAGCTCGCCGGCCTGCGTGGCAACCACGTGGCGGCCCTGACTCTGCTGGGGCTGGGCGTGACGGTGCTGCTGATGGCCTTCAAGGTCCGCGGGGCGATTCTGGTGGGCATCCTGCTGACCACGGGGGCGACGGTGGCCGTGGCCTCGGCCTGGGGCCTGCCGGGGATCAGGCCCGAGGGCGTTCTGGCCGTGCCCAAGGGCCTGGGCGAGACGGCGGGGCAGTTCCTCGCCGGCTACGGGAAGTTGCTGGACAAGCTGCTCAGCAAGGACTGGGTCCACGTGCTGGCCTTTGCCTTCATCCTGCTGTTCATGGACCTGTTCGATACGGTGGGGACGCTGGTGGGGGTGACCAAGCGGGCCGGTCTGATCGTGAAGGGCAAGTTGCCGCGGGCGGAGCGTGCCCTGGCTGCGGATGCCGCCGGCACGGTCATCGGCGGGGCCCTGGGCACCAGCACGGTCACCAGCTACATCGAGTCGATTACCGGCGTGCAGGCCGGGGCGCGGACCGGCCTGGCCGCCATCGTGGCGGGGGTCTGCATGCTGCTGGCGCTGTTCTTCCAGCCGCTGGTGCGCATGGTCGGCGGGGGCGTGGTGGTGGGCAAGTATCCCTGGGGCGACCCGATACTGCGCTACCCCATGATAGCCCCGGCCCTGATCGTGGTGGGGGCCATGATGCTGCGGGCCATCCGCGACGTGGAATGGGACGACCCCACCGAGTGCGTCCCGGCCTTCCTGACCATGGTGGCCATGCCCTTCGCGTACTCCATCTCGGCGGGTATCGCCATCGGTTTCGTCAGTTACGCATTTGGCAAGCTCTTCACGGGCCGGGCGCGCGAGTGTCCCCTCATCGTGTACATCTTCGCGGTGCTGTTCGCGATTCAATACGTGCTGGTGATGCCGTAGTCTTCTCGGCGGGGTCAGCGGGCGGACCTTCCGGTCCGGGCCGGGGGCCTCTGCGGCGGGCCTTGCGGGGTTATTCCACCGTCATGCTGAGGATCTCTGGTGCCCCGTCGCGCAGCCGGCGGACGGCCTCGGTCAGTCGGCCCGAGGCCAGCGAGAGGTGGAAGGTGATCACCGACCGGCCAGCCTGGAAGTCGCAACTGGTCTTGACGGCGGTGACCTTGACGCCCTCGCCCAGCAGGAGCCGGCGGTAGCGCCCGGGGGCTTCGGGGCGGGCCTCGGGCACGCTGATGACGATCTTTCTGGACTCCCGGGCGGGGATGACGGCCTCGAGGGCCGCGAGTACTTCCAGGGCGAACAGCACCAGGGCGGTGGCCGCGGCTGCCACGATGTGCATTCCCAGCCCGGCTGCCAGGCCCACCGCGGCGCTGCACCAGAGGCTGGCGGCGGTGGTCAGGCCGCGGACGCCCACCCCCAGGTGGATGATGGTGCCGGCGCCGATGAAGCCGATGCCGCCCATCACCGCCCCGATGACCTTGGCCGTCTCCTGCCCGCCCAGCCCCAGGGCCACCACCATGGCGGTGGCCGCTCCCAGGGCGACGAGCAGTTGTGTTCTCAGGCCGGCCGAGCGCCCGTGGTGTTCCCGCTCCAGGCCGATGACGGCCCCCAGGCCGGCCGCCACCAGCAGCCTGAGCAGCATCTGCAATTGCCAGGAGGTGGACACCGCTACGCAGGGCATGGCCTTGGCTCCCGGGACTGGGGTCTCACCGCCGCCGTCCGGGCGCCGCGCGGACGGCCTGGCGGGGTTCCTTTCGTGCGGACTTGGCGGGCCTGAGGATGCGCAGGGCCTTTTTCAGGTCGGCGACCTTGAAGATGGCGGTGGTCTTGCCGCCCGGGGCCCCGCCGGTGCAGTAGGCGTAGGTGATGTTGATATGTGCAGCGGCGAGTTTCTCGGCGGCGCGGGCAAAGTCCCCGGGTTCGTTGGTCAGCTCCAGCGCGAGCACCTCGGTCTCGGTGAAGCGGTCATGGCTGCCGGCCAGGGCCGAGCGCGCCGCATCGGCATCCTCGCACACCACCCGCAGCACGCCGTGCTCGCTGGAATCCATCAGCGTCAGGGCGATGACGTTGACCTTCTGCTTGGCCAGGGCGGCCATCACCTGGGCCAGCACCCCCGGCTTGTTGACCAGGAAGATGGAGAACTGGGTCATTACCCGCATGAAGCCATTCTCCTTTCGCCAGGGCGTTTCCCCCGGCCCAGGACTATACTATATTGCTCAGTGCCTTCGACCGCAATCGTCGGCTGACCGGGTGCCGGGAGCGTCTCCCGGGCCGGTCGGCCGGGACGGACGCCCAGCGAGTGGAACGGTGAGCGAGCAGCCGCAGTCGAGCCAGGAACGTCCGGGCGAGCTGGACGAGGAACTTCAGCGCGAGATCGACGAGGCCCTCGGCGGGCACAGCCTGGAGGAGCTGCTGGAGGAGACGGCCCGGCCCCTGCCGGAACCGCCTGGGCGGCCCTCGCAGCGCGTCCGCCCCGGCGCCATCGTGCGCTGCCGGGTGGTCGGCATCGACCGCGACGCGGTGCTGGTGGAGCTGGGCGGGAAGGACCAGGGCCTGGTGCCGCTGGCGCAGTTCGAGGCGGACCCGCAGGTGGGGGAGTTGTTTCAACTGGAGGTGGTCCGATACGACGCCGCGGAGGACCTGTGGGTGCTGTCGCGCGAGGGGGCGGTGGAGAGGGCAACCTGGGACGACCTCGCCGAGGGGGCGGTGGTCGAGGCCTTCGTGGAAAGGGCCAACAAGGGCGGCCTGGAGGTGCGGTTCGGGGGGGTGCAGGCCTTCATGCCCATCAGTCAGATCAGCCTCTACCGCGTGGAGGACCCGGCCGAGTACGTGGGCCAGAAGCTCCGCTGCCAGGTCATCGAGGTGGACCGGCGGGAAAGGCGGGTGATCGTCTCGGCCCGGGCGCTGATGGAGCTGGAGGCCCAGCAGCGCCGCGAGGCCCTGCTGGCCGAGCTGGCCGAGGGCGACGTCCGCCAGGGAGTGGTCCGCCAGATCATGCCCTACGGCGTGTTCGTGGACCTCGGCGGGGTGGACGGGCTGGTGCACGTCTCGCAGATGAGCTACGCCCGCGTCGAGAACCCCGCCGATCTGGTCCAACTCGGCCAGACCGTCGAGGTGCAGGTGCTCAGGATCGACCCGGACACCGGGCGGATCTCACTGGGGATGAAGCAGACGCAGGCCGACCCCTGGGAGACCGTCGAGGTCAAGTATCCCCTGGGCGCCGTGGTGACCGGGCGGGTGACCAAGCTGGAACGGTTCGGGGCGTTCGTGGAGCTGGAGCCGGGCGTGGAGGCGCTGATCCCCATCAGCGAGCTGTCCTGGACGGCCAGGCCCAGGCACGCCGGGGAGGTCCTCCAGGTCGGCCAGACCGTCCAGCCCCTGGTGTTGGAGATCGACCTGGAGCGGCGGCGGATCGCCCTGTCGCTCAAGCAGGCCCAGGCCAACCCGTGGGCGGGGGCCGCCCACAAGTACCCCCGCCAGAGCGAACAGAGCGGGCGGGTGACCCGGGCGGTGGACTTCGGGGCCTTCGTGGAGCTCGAGCCCGGCGTGGAGGGCCTGGTGCACATCTCCGAGCTGTCCGACCAGCACGTCCGCCGGGTCGAGGACGTGGTGCAGGTGGGCCAGACCGTCCGTGTCCGCGTGCTGAGCGTGGACGAGCCCAACCGCCGAATTTCATTGTCCATGAGGGGCGTCCTCCAGGGCGACTCGGTGGCACCGGCTGAGGAGACCAAGCCCCGAAAGAAACGCAAGCGCCCTCTGCGCGGCGGGCTGGACTGAACGCCGGGCACGAGACATCAGGCACGCGGCGCCGGGCATTCAGTATCTGCCATTGCCGGTATCGGCATCGGATGTGGACCGGCCGGTACTGCCTGTCGATTGTTTGGTGTTGAGAATAGGGCCCAGGCGCGCCTGGGTGAGTGGCACTTCGGCCGGGCGGGGGGCCGTTTCGCCCCGCCTCCTTTGCGCTCGACCTTCCTCGCCGCTGCGCCGCCCCATCGGGCCTGCCGTTCGGCAGTTCTCGAACTCACTGCGCGTGGTGGTGGCTTTGCCCCGCTACTTGGTCAGCCGGAAGGGGCCCTTGGGCTTCTTGGGTTTCTGTCCCCTGAAGCGTTTGCCCGGTATGGCCACCTTGGTCTCGGTGGCGGCCTCGACGGTCTCCATTTGCCGGATGTGCTTGCGGATGAAGTACTGCTCGGCCACGCCGGCGAAGGTGGAGGCCATGATGTACATGGTCAGCCCGCTGGGGGCGTTGTAGAAGATCAGCAGGAAGAAGCCCGTCATGAAGTAGGCCATCTGCTTCTGGCTGGCCTGTTTCTGCGGTTGGCTGGCGGCGGCTGCGGTGGGGGTGTACTTCTGCTGGAGGAACATGGCCACCGCCAGCAGCACCGGCAGCAGGTTGAAGGCGTACATGGGCCCGACCATGGGCCAGGTGGCCGCCTGAGAGGGCTCGGCCCAGCGTATCAGGGCGTCGGGGACGGACAGGTCGGTGATCCAGACCGGCAGGAACGGGGCGTGGCGGAGTTCCACCGCCGCCTGGAGACCCGTCCACAGGGCGATCCAGATCGGCATCTGGAGGAACATCGGCAGGCAGCCGAGCATGGGGGTAATGCCGGCGCTGCGATAGACCTTCATGGTCTCCTGCTGAAGCCGGTCCTTGTCGTCCTTGTACTTCTCGCGGATCTTCTCCAGTTCGGGCTGGAGCTTCTGCATGGCCATCATGGCCACCTGGCCCTTCTTGGTCAGCGGGTGGAGGCACAGTCGCACCAGCACCACCAGCAGCACGATGGCCAGGCCGTAGTTGCCCAGCGTGACCTTGCTGAAGAGGTCCAGCAGCCACATCATCACCAGCGCCAGCGCCGGCGGGGCGCAGAAGCAGGGGCGGAATTCCAGCGCGCCCTTGTAGTTCAGCGCGCGGTACAGGGCGTTGCCGTTGAACAGGGCCCGCTTCTTGGGGCCGGCGAACAGGTCCAGCTTCAGCTCCAGCGCCTTGCCGGGCTCCAGCCGGTGCGGGCCGAGCTTCATCAACGGGACGTACGTGCGCCAAGTGGGGCTCTCCGGCACGGCGGCGTTGAGGAAGGCGGCCTTGGCCGCCGGGGCGGCCAGCGCCTCGCTGCCCTGGTGCGGGAAGATATAAGCGAAGGCGGCGAAGAACCTGTTGGAGGACCCGGCCCACAGCACCGCCTCCGGGCCCGCGTCGCTGCGGCCAAGTTCGTCCGGCGAGGCCAGGTCGGGCGGGGCCTTCTTGCCGTTGGCCTGGGGCACCGGCCGCTTCATGACCTTCAGCTCGCCCTTGACCAGCTTGCCGTAGGCCGTGCTGCGCTGGTCGCGCTGGATGCCCTCTCGCGGCACGCCCGCCGCCAACAGGTGCGTCAGCTCGAACTGCAGTTCCTCGCTGCCGAGGTTCACCGCCCGCAACGTGACCTTCACCGAGTAGCTGCCCTTGGTCACCGCGTAGGTCTTCTCGAGCCGCAGGCAGGGCTTGCCGTAGCGGCTGAGCTGCGTGGTGAAGGTCACCTGCTGGCTATTGCCGTCGGTCTTCACCGGCCCAGCCCGCCAGTCCAGCCGGGCCAGGTCCTGGCCGTGGCTGGCTTCGGGAAAGCGCACCTCTCGCGTGGCCATGGCGTAGAGGTCCTGGCGCTCGTGCGGTACCGGGTTCAGCAGGCTGTAGTTGCCCCACAGGTCGGGCACCTTGCCCGGGTCCTTCTGGAGCAGCTCGGGGCAGTCCTTGAGGGCCTTGCGGAGGCCGGGTCTGGTTTCCAGAAGCTTGCGAAACTCCTCGGGCAGCTTGGCCGCCGACGCCGGCTGGAGAAGCTTTGGGCCCATCGCGCGGAGTTGGGGATACTTGGCCACCAGCCCCTCCAGTTCGGGGTACTGCTGGCGCAGCCTGCGCAGGCGGCGCCGCCGATAGGCCTTCTGTACGGTCCGGCGGTAGGTGTCCGGAGAGCGCCGGTAGTATTTCTTGTCGGCCACCGTGCGGAAGTGCTCCGAGAGCTTCAGCGTGCGGATGGCCGCCCCCAGGGTGGTCAACTGCACCTGGAACTTGTATCCGCTGCGCTGGTCCAACGAGCCCAGCAGCACCTCCCCCCGCGGCCCGGCCTCGGCCTGCCAGCCTGTGCCCCGACCGGCCTTTCGGGCCTTGTAGGCCGGGTCGGCCTCGAATGGGTCGGGCTGCCTGGGCCCGGCGTAGAGCTTCATCCGGACCGTCAGTGCCCCCGCCGGCCCGATGCGGCTGGGGCCGAGGTTCATCCCCGCCAGGAAGGTCCGCCGCCGGGCCGATTCCTGGATGGCCGCGGCGAAGAACCGCGCCGGGGCCGAGGGCCCCGCCAGCGGCCCGAGCCGGCCTCCGGGGATGATGCAGGTCAGGGCCGTGTTGTCCCGATCGGCCAGTCCCAGCCACAGCACCGGCTCGGCGGCGTCGGACCGGCCCAGCCACCGGCAGTGCCGCAGCCCCAGGGCCATGTCCCGCGTCGCGGCCAGGGGGATCCGGCGGAGCTGGAGGTTCCCGCCTACCAACCGCCCGTAGATCAGCTCCCGCTGCTCGGGCCCGGACGCCGCTGCGGCCAGACCGGTGGTGCCGAACTGGGTCAGTTTCACCGTCACCTCCCTGGCCGCCAGGTTCACCGCCCGCAGGCTCACCTGCACGAAGTTGCTGCCCTTGGCCAGGGAGTAGGTCTTCTCCAGGCGGACGTAGTCCTGCCCGTTGCGCTTCACGGCCAGCGTGAAGGTCAGGCTTTGCGTGCCGTCGGGGGCGCGTCGGACCTCACCTGCTCGCCAGTGCAGGACGGTGAGGTTCTGGCCTCGGCCTTCGTCGGGGAAGAGGATGTGGCGGGTCGCCAGGGGATAGTAGCTCCGGCCGGCGAAGGTGACGGCCCTGAGCAGTTGGCCTCCGCGGGCGAGCTTGAGGCCCTTGACGGCCGCCCCCAGGCTGCTCAGCGACAGCTCCAGGCGGTAGCCGCTGGCCGGGTCGGTCGAGCCCAGCGTCGCTTCCTTGGCGGGGTGGACCTCCCAGCGCCAGCTCGCCCCGGCGGCCGGCCTGGAGGCGGGCGAGGGTTGGCTCTGCTGGCTGGCGCGGTCCGTTGCCGGCCGGGAGGCAGGCCGGGGTTGGGCCTTGCCGGCCTGTTCCGGCACCTTGGCGGTGCGCTGAAGGATCAATGCCACGACCATGGTGGCGCCGGAGGCGACCACGAGTATCCACAGCAGGCGTCGAGCGTCCAAACGGCACTCCTTCAGCGGCCTTCACGAAGCCGGTTGCCCAGGTAATCGTCCAGTGCCGCCGTCGCGTAAACCTTGGAGATCGTCTCTTCCACGTCGTAGGCCACCCGCAGGAAGCGCACGCGCCGCTCTTCCAGGATGACGTAACTGGCGCGGGTGTCGCGGTCCCTCGGCTGGCCCACCGAGCCGACGTTGATGAGGGTCTTGCTTCCGGGATCGACCTCGTACAGCCCCCCGAACTCCTCCGGACTGTAATAGTCCGGCGCCGGCAGGAATACGCCGGGGACGTGGCTGTGGCCGATGAGACAGACGTTGTTGAACCGCTCGAAGCATCCCTGGAGCTTGCCCGGGTAGTTGTAGATGTCGTCGGGGAAGATGTATTCGTTCACCGGCCGGCGGGGCGAGCCGTGCACCAGCATGATCTCGCCGACGGGACTGGTCTCCGGCCCCAGCACGCGCGACGCCGGCAGGTTGCCCAGGAAGTCCCAGCGCCGGTTGCGCACGGCCACGTCGGGCTCGTCCTCGAGCACCTGGCGCGTCCAGTAGCAGGCGTTCTCAGCCCCCAGGTTGAAGTTGTCCGGCTCGTACAGGACGGCGAAATCGTGGTTGCCCATCAGCGTCAGCTCGCAGCGCTCGGCCACCGTGTCCAGACACTCCTTGGGCTCAGGCCCGTAGCCCACCACGTCGCCCAGGCAGACGATGCGCTGCACGCCCCGCTCGGCGATGTCTGCCAACACCGCCTCCAGGGCCGCCAGGTTGCCGTGAATGTCGCTGATGACGGCAATCTTTTCCATGCCCGCCACTCCGAGTGGGCCTTATGCTATGTCCCCGTTGCCGTGGTTGTCAAACCGGCTTTGCCCCTGCGGGCCGTCGCCCAAGGCCCCGGCAGCGGGCGTGGTCTGCGAAGGCCGGTGGCGGATTGCCCCCGCCGCCGTGATCCCTAAACTAATCGTCAGACTCGGAAGGAGACAAAGCATGCCTGCCGCATCCCGTGCCCGCCGGTGCATCTGGCTGCTGCTGTTGTTGCCGGCCCTCGCCGCCGGTTGCAGGAAGAAGACCACCCCCGACCTGATAATCGTCAGCCCGCACAACAAGAAGATCGAGGCGGAGTTCGACCGGGCGTTCCGGCTCTGGCATCAACGGCACTTCGGGTGGGACGTGAAGATACAGTGGCGAGACGTGGGCGGGACCACCTCCACCACGCGGTTCCTGCTGAACCAGTACCGCCGCGCGGATACCAGCGGCATCGACGTGTACTTCGGGGGGGGCAGCCCGGACCACCGGCTGCTGGCCGCCAGGGGCTGCACCGTGCCGGTCCACCTGCCGCCTGAGATCCTCAGCCAGTTGCCCCGGACCATCGGCGGGGTCCGACAGTACGACCCCAAGGGGCACTGGTACGGGGCGGCCGTGAGCTGCTTCGGCATCCTCTACAACGCCAAGCTGCTGAAGGCCAAGAGCCTCCCCATCCCCCGGCGCTGGGACGACCTGACCGCCCCGGCCATGTTTGGCCGGATCGCCGCCGCCGACGCCACCCAGTCCGGCAGCGCCCGCGCCGCCTACGAGATGATCGTCCAGTCCGCCTCCGACTGGCCGGCGGGCTGGGCCAAGCTCCTGAAGATCTTCGCCAACTGCAAGCGCTTCGCCCGGGGCTCCTCCGACGTGGTCAACGATGTGGCCAACGGCGACGTGCTGGCCGGGGCGGCCATCGACTTCTACGCCTATAACCAGATCGCCCTGGCCGGGGATGACCTGGGCTTTGCCGTGGTGGCCGGCACAACCGCCTTCACGCCCGACCCCATCAGCCTGTTGAAGGGCGCGCCCCACCGGCAGATGGCCCAGCGCTTCATCGAGTTCGTGCTCTCGCGCGAGGGCCAGTTCCTCTGGTGCCTGCCGCCGGGCACCCCCGGCGGGCCGAAGGAGCACGCCCTCTACCGCCAGCCCATCCGCCGCGACGTGTACCGGCTCTGCAAGGGCAAGATGCTCTCGCCCCTGGTGGACGTCTTCGAGCGCTCCGGCGACTTCAAGCTCGACGAGGAGGCCGCCTCCATCCGCATCAGCCGGCTCCACGGCCCGCTGATGAAGGCCGCCGCCATGGACAGCCAGGCCGAACTCCGCCGCGCCTGGAAGACCATCCTCCAGGCCGGCCAGAGCGACCGCGCCAAGGCGCTGCTGAAGGACTTCACCGCACTCCCGGCCGACCTGGCCGACGAGAAGACCGCCCTGGAAACCGCCAAGAAACTCTCCGACCCCAAGCAGCGGGAGCTCATCACCGGCAGGTGGCAGCGGTTCTTCCGCCGGAAGTACGAGCGCATCGCCGCCGGGTCGTAAGGGCGCCGCCGAGAACGACCCGGGGGACCTCACCTATCTGCTACCGGCGGGCGGATACGGCCTTTTCCGGGCGGAACGTGCGGCAGGTTTCGAGCAGGTAGGCCGCGGCCACCATGCCGCCGGTACCGGCGGAGGCCCGCTTGCCGCGGTAATAGTCCAGGCAGACCCGGCGCAATTGCGGGTCGAAGAACCCCAGGTGCAGCCACCGGCCGGCCTGGGGTCCTTCCAGCCGCCGGCATTGGCGAGTTCGCCCGCCCCGGTGGGCGCGCCCTTCTCGCCCACCCGGCGGACGACCACCTTCTCACCATCCGCGTAGGCCGCGATGAGGGCCCCGCTGGCCGTCCGGCAGATGGTGGGCCAGGCCTCGCCGGCGGCGCTGCGGTCGCGGCAACACCAGCACGTGCACAAGGCGACTGCCAGGAGTGCCCTGCTTGGCATGACCGGCAATTCCTCGGTTCCGGCCCGGCGGGCGGGCTGTCGAACTCGGCCCCGAGCCGGCTGTGAGGCGTCCCGAGCGCCGCGGCGATCCGCGGCAGTGGAGACGACCGGCGGCGCCGGCGGTGGAGTGTTCGCCAAGGACGCCCGGGGCGTCAATGGCCCTATACTATATAATTCCTTCCTCCTTGGCCGACAGATCCGGCAGGCCGGGCCCATGTGGCTGCTCGGCGCCGCCCGGAACCGGAGGCGAACATGAACAGCAAGGAGCGAGTGCGTGCCGCCATAGCCCGCCAGGTGCCCGATAGGGTCCCGCTGGGTTTTTACGCGGTCGATTACGACATTGTCGAGCGCGTGCTGGGACACGAGACCTTCGTCCGCAACAAGGTGGCCACGCACATTGCCCTGTGGCAGGGCCGGCGGGACGAGGTGGCCGAGAGCCTCAAGGCCGACACGGTCGCCCTCTACCGCAAGCTCGACTGCGCGGACATCATCCTGCCGAAGGAGGCCCACGTGCTTCCGCCGGCCGACTACGAGCCCATCGGGGCCGAGGAGATCGCCCCCCAGGTCTGGCGGACCGGCGACGGCAGGGTCTGGCGGGCCGCCCCCGAGGTGAACGAAATCCGCTGCGTGCACGACCCGACGGCCCGGGCCGAGTACACGGTCGAGCAGTTCGACCGGGCGCCCGACCCGCCCCCGCCGGACGATTCCTGTTTCGAGGCGGTGGACCACCTGCTGGCCGAGCTGGGGGCGGAGAGGTACATCCCCAGCATCGTGCCGACCGTGGGGCTGGTGCTGCTGGGGGGAATGGAAAACGGCCTGCTGACCTACGCCCTGGCACCGGAGGTGGTGCACGCCGCCGCCCGCCAGCAGGTCCGCCACCAGGACAAGTTGGACGAATACTACATCCGCCCCGGCTCGGCGGGAGTGATGTTCGACAACGACATGGCCGGGACGCGCGGCCCGCTGATCTCCCCGGAGATGTTCCGCCGGATGGTCCTGCCGTACTTCGAGCACCGCGCCCGGCGGGTCAAGACCTTCCGCGATCAGCTCATCCTGCACAACTGCGGCAACAATGTCCCGCTGATGGAGATGTTCATCGAGGCGGGGGTGGACTGTTATCAGTCGCTGCAAACGGGCGCGGGCATGGAGGTGGGCCGGCTGAAGGAGCTGTTCGGCGATAGGCTGTGCTTCTGGGGCGGCGTGGCGGTGGAGGTGCTCATCGACGGCGAGCCGGAGGACGTCCGCAGGGAGGTCCGCACCGCCATGGAGCGCGGCGCCCCGGGCGGGGGGTTCATTCTGGGGCCCAGCCATTCGGTGGCCAAGAACACGAAATACGACAACTTCATGGCCATGCTGGATGAGTTCGTGAAACTGCGCGACAAGTTCTGAACCGCCCCCGACGAGCCCGGCGCGCGGGGCCCCCGGCTGCCCGGCTGCCGTCGAGCGGGCCGCCCGCAAATTCACCCGCCAATGTGCCGCCATCGGCCGGCGGATGATATAATGCATCGGTCGCAAGCCAGTCACGGAGGACGCATCGGAGGGCGCCGGTCGGCCTGGTAGGCCGGCTCGGCGGGCCTTCGGCCACGAGCGCATGGGCGCCGCTCAGGTGGGCCCTGGTTTCATGCCCGAGGATCCATACAAGGTGCTGGGCCTCTCCCCGGACGCCAGCCCGGAGGAGGTCCGCCTCGCTTACCGCGGCGCGGTGTTGCGATATCATCCCGACCTCTGCGCCGAGGAGCCCGGCGAGGCGGCGAGGAAGTTCGCCGAGATCATTGAGGCCTACCGCAGGATCCGCCGGAGCCTGGCCGCCCGGGAGGCCGGCGAGGGGGACGGCCCGGGCGAGCAGACCTTCAGCCCGCAGGACTTCACCGAGTGGCATTGGACGGCCCCGGACGCCGAGGGCAACAGCCGGCTGCCCGAGCTGCGGAAGCGATCCCTCCCCACGGTCGATGAGAACAGGGTCTTCGTCTATCTCTGGTTGCTGGCCACGGCGCTGGGCGTGGTCGCGGCCCTGTTTTCAGTCGCCCTCATCTGCCCCTCCAAGGGCGAGCGGGGAGCCGCCGGCCTGGCCGTCTTCGCCGTGCCGGTGGGGGTGTACTCGGCCGTGGTGGCCGGCACTATCATCGCCCTGCTGGCGAGCCGGCGGGTCGTCTGGCTCATCGTGCAGGTGGTGGTGCGCCTGCGCCGGGCGCTGCCCGGTCCGCCCAGGGACGCCGAACTGCCACCCACGTCGCCGGCCGCCCGCGCCGGGCGGGCCAAGTGACGGCCCGTGCGCCCGTGCCCCCCTGAGGCCGGGGGCTATGTGGTCTCCCGCCCGGGTGGGCAGGGCACTACCCGATCGCCTGACTCCCGGAGAGCACGCCCTGGCTGGGGGATGCCCTAGGAAGCCCGGCGGCTCTGCCTCCTTTCCGCCGAGTTCCCCATCGCCGCGGTCAGGGACCGACTGACGTCGTCGGCCGGAAGCGCGGGCCATGCCTGCGGCTCGATTGGCACGCGCCGGCGGCGAATCGTAGGCTTCTGGAAACAGATGGGCTCGAGGGTGGTATCTCTCGTGTCCGAGCCAGGAGGCGTCAACATCGCAGCCAGGGAGGTGCTGGAGGTCCAGGAGCCCAACGATGAAGAGGGTAATGCTACTTGCCAGTGCGGGGGCTTTGCTGGCGGCATGCGGCATGGCGGGCGCCGAGCCGGTGCTCACCGGACCGGGCGGGATACTGGATACGCTGTACGGCTGGGGCAACTTGTCTGAGGTCCCCCCGGCGCTTGACCAGCTCTGGGTGAATCCCGCTGACGAGGTCGCAGTCGAGGTCCAGGCGAAGTGGGCCGCCTACACGCAGACATTCGGGTATCTGCCGGGCTCCACCGGGGGGACGTTCCAGCCCCTGTTTGTCGTGTGCGGCAACGGGTACTTCGGCGGGAAGCCCAGCGCTACCATCCCCAAGGCCGTCAGCGGGCTGATCTTCCGCTTCGCCGATGACCCCAGCGGTGCGCCTTTGTGGAGCTCCCAGGCGACTGACAACCTCGACGGCAGGGACCACATGCGCACCTTCTTGATCACCAAGGGGCCCAGCGCGGGCAACTTTGTAATCGCGTGGGAGGACCTGCCCTGCCTGGGTGACCGCGACTTCCAGGATCTGGTGGTGGAGGTCCACGGGGTGACGCAGGTACCCGAACCGTCCATGCTGGCGGTGCTGACTCCGGCCGGTGCGGTCATCGCCCTGGCGCGACGGCGGAGACGGTAAACACTGACCCGACCCCCGCCGCCGGACGGGATGGACGGCGGCGAGCATGGAATATGGCAAGACGGCGGGCCTTGAGGTCCGTCGTCTTGCCGTTTCGCTATCGCGCGCGGGCGACCTTGACGGTCAGTTCCGAGCCGGGGGCGAGTTTGAGGCGCCTCAGGACGACCAGGCCGTGGGCACCGGCGCGGACTGTGCCACTCTGGGGCGGGGGCGTCGGCCCGCAGCGGGGCTTGGCGCTGATGGCCTCCCAGCGGAGTTTCTCCCCGGCTCGCGGCTTGAACTTTCCCAGTCGGCGGAAGGCCAGGTCCACGGTGCAGCCGTGAGGGTTGGAAATCACTATTTGCACGCCTTCCGGCGCGTCCTTGATTTCCCCCCAGCGCATGGGCAGGTTGGTCTGGCCGTTGGCCTCTCTGTTCTGGTCGGTGGAGCAGTTGGCGAAGGCGGGTATGGGGGTGGTGTTGGTGATATCCAGGCCGCGCCACAGGCCGGTGTAGCGGTCCGGGCGGACGAGCTGGCCGGAGGCCCAGGTCCAGTCGGCCACGATGGGCTGGTTCGCCTTTCGCATGGCCGAGTAGAACCGTCCCTCGCCCTTGGCGAAGCCCCGCACGAAGGGGCCCCAACTGTAGCCTCGGCAGTAGATCAGCGGCAGGTCGCGGGCCGGGTCGGCCAGGACGAGCTGGTCCAGCATGGCCCAGCCCCAGTTGCCCCGGCCGGCGGCATCTTTGATTTCGGGGCACTTGGGTCCCCAGGCGACCGCCAGCTCGGCGAGCTTGGCGCCCCACAGCGCATAGTTGCTGAAGTTATTGACCAGCACGTAGGCGAAGCGCCGGGGATGGTGCAGGGCCAGTAGCGCCGCACCGTCGGAGCCGGTCAGGACGATGCGGCTGGGGTCTATGGGGAAGGTCTTCAGGGCCCAGTCCAGGAAGGCCAGGATGCGCCGGTGGGTATAGTCGCGTACGACGCCGGGACGGTAGGCCCTCAACGTGCCGTAGGCCTCGTTGAAGCCGTACCAGCCGCTGAACGGCCAGTCGTGTGGGGCGAGTTGGATACTCTTGAGGATGTACTTCTGGCGGGGCTTGGCATAGGAGAAGTTGCCGGTGTGGAGGTATAGTTCGGCGGGGACCTTTTGGCCGGGCTTGATGTCAGGCGGGATGAGCACGGACCAGTTGAAGTACATATTCGGCCTGGGCGAGGCCACGGCGGCCGCCTTGCCTGCACTGTCCTTCCGGGTTTGGGGTCCGCCTGTCCACTGCACGTACACCCAGCGCTTGCCGGGGTAGTCGAAGAATGGTCCCCAGAGCCCCTGGCCCTGTCTGACGGGCAGGCCCGGCCCGACGGTCTCGTTCACCGGCTTGGCCGTGGCGTTGCCGGGGCCGAAGTCCACCGTGTTCTCCACGCCGGCCCGGCAGGTCACGACGGCGTAGTAGCGCCTGCCTGGTGCTGGCGGGCTGTGCACGTACAGGCCGGTGCCGGGCGGCAGGGGGCCGACCTTTTCGTCGATGACCAGTCGGGGCACGGGGTAGCGGTCCATGCGGGGATGGTCGGGGCCCCAGCGGTACATGGCCTGGTTGTAGTCCTCGGCCAGTTCGCCCAGGCGGTCGGACTTCACCATGGCCCGGCCGATGAGGTACTCCAGGTTCCGCCCGTTGACGTTCCAGCAGGACAACGGGCCGACCTCGCCCAGCAGCGTGGCCTGGGCGAAGGTGGCGGCGTTGATGGGCTTGGTGTGGGCGTAGATGCGATAGGTGCAGGCGGCGCCAGCCCCGGCGAGCTTGCGGCGGATCTCGCCCCAGGTGGCCTTCGGAGCGGTAATCAGCGGGTCCACCTCCTTCCAGGTGATGAAGGTCTGCCCGGCCCGGTGGAAGACCTTCAGGCCCGTCACGGCGGGCGGGACGGTCGTCGGCCTGCCGGCGTAGGTGACGTCCAATCGCGTCCGGGCCGGCAGGAAGCCGGGGAAGCGCTTGACCAGCAGTTTCAGCTCCCCGCCGGCGGCCAGGGCCCACCTGACCGGTTCGGCAACGTCGAAGGCGTTGAAGTCCGGCGGCAGCAGGCGCAGCGGGCGACCGGCGGGCCTGGGCGAGGGGTAGATTCGGATCGGCTCCAGCAGGCCGGCGGGGTCTTCCAGCTTGCCGCGGGCGCAGCGCAGGGCGGCCCGGTGGATCCGCGTGCCCTTGGCCAGGCCGGTGAGCCTGACCGTCAGCACGTGCCCGGCATCTGTCTGGCGAATGTTGATGGCCTTGGGGTGGGGGCCTTCCTCGGCGGCGCTGTAGCTGGTGGTGGCCACCACCGCGGTTGCGGCTGTGGCCGGCAGGACCATCGCGCAGGCCGCCAGCACACAAATCGCCCTGCTGGACATGGAGGGCTCCTTGCCAGTTGACCGGTCGTGGGCCGGGCCCCCGCCGGCGCTTCCGAAGCTACTAACCCCCAGGACCAGAGCGGGTTTCTCTGCTTGGGTGGACCGCTGGGTTGGACGGTGCGGAGGCCTGGCCGTTGCGGCTGCAACGCGTTTTTGCTCGGAACCCGTTCGGGCCGGTCTGGTTCCATAGACGGTAGGGCGCCGCGGGGGGGCGTGTGTGCCCGCGTGAGGGGCTAGGCCATTCGAGGCAACGGAGACAGAACAGCGGCCTGGGCGCTGGCGGCCCTGGCGGCGGTTGTGCTGGCCGGCCGGCCCGTTGCGCGCGGCGCCGGCCGGGGGCTGGATGAGTGGGAGGTGCACCTTTCCAACGATGAGTTCAGCCGGCTGGACACCTTCGAGGCCCACGCCCTGGCCCGGGCCGACAAGGCCTACAACAAGGGCCGGTACAAGGAGGCCCAGCCGCTCTACGAGAGCTTCGTGCTGGAGTTCGGCAAGAGCCGGGCGGTGCCGTACGCCCTCTTGAGGAAGGCCCGCTGCCTGCACAAGCTCGCCAAGCGCTTCAAGGCCGTCGAGGCCTACCAGGAGGTGCTGGACTACTTACTTCCTGGCGGCCCCGGCCATCTACCAACTGGCCGGCCAACTGGCCAAACAGGGCCAGCTCGACAAGGCGGCGGAGTACTATGCCAAGGTGGCGGTGACCTTCCGCCGCTCCAACCGCACCGCGGCACGCCAGGCCTTGGCCAAGGCGGTGTATCACTACGTCCGCGGCAACCCCAACGAACCCAAGCTGCGCGAGCTGTACGTCAAGGCCGGCACCTTCGACCCGTACTATCCCCGCAGGGTCAAGGGCGACGTGTCCAACGACCGGTCCTACTGGTCGGCCGTGCTGCAACACGTCAAGCGCTACGGCGAGTTCAAGGAGACCGAGACGCAACTGCGCGAGCGCTACTTTCGCTACTGGGCGGGGCAGATGCGGGGGAAGTTTCCCGACTGGGACGACTTCCAGATCGACCTGGCCAATTTCACCCTGGTCTATGAGAAGGACCTGGCCCGCTGGCAACAGCGGCTGGACCGGCAGTTCGCCGCCCGCCACCGCAAGGGCGACTACGCCCGGGTGGTAAGGTGGATCGCCGCCTATGCGGGGCACAAGGCGAAGGTCAAGCAGTACTATGCCAAGCTCGACTTCCCCAGGATGTCGAACACCCAGATCGCCACCTTGATGAAGATCATGTACGACCGGCTCAAGGACCCGGAGCTGGGCAGGAACGTGCTGGGCAAGCTCCGGCTGAAGGAGATGCCCGACAAGGAGAAGACCGCCCTGGAGCGGTACTTCTGGAGGCGTGATGAGCAGGTGGTCCGGCGGGTCTGCGAGGGCATGACGGACGCGGACTTGGGGCGCATGGAGTTGCTGCGATACTACCGCTACCGGAGGAACCCCAAGGCCGGCCTGCCCATCGCCGAGAAGATGACCGCCGTGTCCAGGTACGCCGCCGAGGCCCAGTGGCTCAAGGCGGAGCTGCTCCAGATCGCCGGCAAGTACGCCAAGGCCATCGCGGCCTACCAGGCCTGCAACAATCCCCCGGAGAACATCTGGCGCATCGCCGAGTGCTACGCCGCACTGGGCAAGCTGGCCTTGGGGTTCCTCCGGTAGCGGTAGTATCGCAG
>MVCS01000039.1 GCA_002049885.1 Planctomycetales bacterium 4484_123
AGCAGCCCCCCGGCCATGACCGCCAGCATGACCCCGCCGGCCAGGCCCACACCGGCCCGCACCGCCGGCAGCTCCAGCAGTCGCCCAACCCCCAGGACGATCAGGACCATCAGCGGGAACTCCACCAGGCCGTGCCCGACCGCCACCAAGGCGCCGGCGTGCCGGTGGCGGGCACCCAGGCCGATGGTGACGGCCGTCACCGGCCCGGGTGCCATCACGCCGGAAAAGGATATCACCACCGCCTGCGCCAGGAACGTCACCAGGCCCATCTCGCTCATGCCTCGCCTGCCGGTCCCGGACCGCCCCTCACCCCGCTGGCCGACGGCGCCCGGACCGGAGATGACCATCTGCTACCGGCCCGGCACCGACAGGTCCAGTCCTCAAGCCGGCGGTCGGGTCCGGCCCTGGCCGGCAGGGCCGGGACGGTTGCGCGCCCGGCCAAGTTCACCGCACTTGCCGTGGGGCGTTTCTCACCGCCACAGAAGCGCTGTATCATCCCCATCGAAGCGGGAAAGGGACCGGCCATGTTCGCAACCACGCATCGCGTAGTTTCCGGCTCCTTCCTCATGGCCCTGGTCGCGGCAATCCAGTTGCCGACGGCACCGGCGGCGGAGGTGAAGGTCGATACCTCCGTGCGGCATCAGACCATCCTGGGCTGGAGCGTGAACCCCTGGGGGCCGTGGGTGACGAGCTGGCAGCGCGACCAAGTGCTGGACCTGGCCGCAGCCAGGGGCATTCCCAACGGCCTGACCGAGCAGATGGGCAACAAGCTCGCCCGCATGTACGACGACCTCACCCGCGGCGGGGTGTCCTACTGGTCCACCTACGGCTGGGGCGGCGTGATAGAGATCAGCCACGACGGCACGTCCTTCCGCCGGGGCCGCTACTACTGGCCGCTGCGCCAGGTGATGCACTACGTCAGACCCGGGGCGGTACGGGTGGAGGCGAGCTGCGACGATGAGTCGCTGCGGGCACTGGCGTTTGTCCATCGCGGGCGCCTGACCGTGGTGCTCATGAACGATACCCCCCCCGCCAGGGCCCAGGCCGTCACCATCAGCGGCCTGCCCGCCGGCCGATACGGCCTGGCCCGTACCGCCGCGACCGGCCTGAGCGTCGCGGGCAAGTACGTCTTTGCCCTCACCGCCGTTGACCGCACCAAGGCCACCACAAGGGATGTGGAGCTGACGGGTGGGGCGGAAGTAGGTCCGGGTCCGTTTGCCGGCCGGGCCGGGGATCACCCGCCGGCGGGTCCGACGTTGGCGATGATGTCCCCATGGCCGGCGGTGGTGAAGTAATTGTCTTTCACGACGTTGCTGCCCCAAACCCACAGGGCCTGGGTGTTGGCACGGGCGTGGGTGGTGGCCAGGACGACGTTGCGCTGCACGGTGATGCCGGAAGTGATGGGTTCGAGATACACCGCGGCGTGTGCGCTCGAGGGCCACTTGGAGGTCTCCGAGACCAGCACGTCGTGGATGTAGTTGGCCTCCACGCGCGAGCCTCGCAGCGACCCGCCGGTGGCGTAGATGGCCCCTCCGTCGGAGAGCTCACCCATGACATGATGGATGTGGTTGGCAACGACGACTATCTGGCCCTGCACGCCATCGCCGCTGTAGTGGCCCATTGATATCCCCGAGTACGGACCGTTGGCCACCTCGTTGTGGTCGAGGGTGACGAACTGGGCCGGCCCGACCCATATGCCAACGCTGCCGAAGAACTCGCGCCCGAAATGGCTGATGATGCAGCGCGTGATGCGGACGCTGCGGACGCGGGTGGCCTGGCAGAAGCGCCACGGCCCCGCGGAGTAGTCGTCTATGTTGATGCCGTTGCCGGAGACGTCCCTTACCAGACACTTCCGCACGGTGACCTCTCTGGAGCCCGCCCCGATGGCCAGCCCCACCCCGCCGAGGTGCTCAAAGGTGCAATTGGTAAAGGTAACGTCGCGGACACCGCTGAGGCTGACCGCGGCCGGCGGATGATAGGACGCCTGCCAGTAGCCCTCGGTGCCCGTTTCGAAGAACCCGGCGGGCTGGCCCAGGAAGCCCTTCTCGGTGGGCCGGTTCCACCCGGCATGAGCGAAGCCAATGCCCTCGAAGGACACGTGCGAGGCACCATCCAGCCGGAGGATCGTCTCCAGGACCGGCACCACGACCTCAGTGGAGGTCATCACCTCCCCAGCCCGCGGCACGTAGTAGAGCCTTGAGCCCTCCAGCCACCACTCCCCGGGAGAGTCCAGGAACGGCAGGCCCTGAAGCGTGTAATAGTCCTGGACCGCGCGGATGTTGAAAACCTTCAGCACCTTGGCCTGTTCTTCCCTGAAGCGCAGGGCCACGTGAGTGCGGGGGCTGGCGTCCGCCGGGTCGGGGTCGCGCTCGACCGCGGTGATGGTCAGCACGTGGCTGGCGAACTTGCGCTTGAGGTACATCTCGCAGCCCACCAATTCCTCCAGGGAGTCCAACTGCGGCAGCCGGTCAAGGCGGACCAGTACCCGTCCCGTGATGGCCGGGGCATCGTTGGGACCAGGCTGCTCCTGTCCGTCCACGCGGGCCTTCTCGTAGTTGGTGATGAGGTAGGCGCCCGAACTCGCCCGCGTGGCCCGCTGCCCGTTGACGTAGAGCTGGCGAAAGCGCAGGTCGCCGACGTCGGCAACGTACACTCCGTCGTCGGCCCTCTTCCACCGCAACGAAAGCCGACGACCACCACTCAGGACGGGCTGCTCCCCCGGGTAGGCCATGTAGGTGATACGATACGTCTCGTAACCTGAGTCCTCCGGCCCCAGGCTGATGGGTTCGTCCAGCTCATAGGTACCACCGCGGAGGATGATCTTGACCTCCTCCTTCAGCCCGCTGGCGATCATCTCCCGAGCGGCGGCGCGTGCCCGGCTCAGGGAGGCGAAGGGGCTGGTGAGCGTCCCGGAGTTGCCATCCTTGCCGTCGGGAGCCACATAGATGCAGCCGTAAGGCTCTATGGTCAGGGCGTACTTGCCGGTGGTGCCGTCGGCGCCCGAGACCCGCACATAGCAATCGGCGGCCAAGCCGGAAACCCCGACCTCCGGGCCCGCAGCCTCGCCGGCCGAGGCCGAGACCACGTCCTCCTGCCACACGGAGACCTCCGGCTCCAAGCCGCCCGCGGCGGAGGCGAGCCTCACCTCCGGGCTGTCCACTTGCCCCGCCCCATAGTAGGAAAAACGAAAATACTGCGCCTTGCCGGGACGGCGGATCCTGCCCCGGCGGAGGATGGTGCGCCGCTTCCTGCCCAGGCGGATCCGAGCGCAGCGAGGCCGGGCCGCATCGACGCTGAGGACGAAGCCACCCGAGCTGTCCCCCCGCGCCGAGACCTTCACGAAATACGGCGCCCCCCTCTTGAGGGGTACGACCAACCCGGCCCCCTCAGCCGAGGGCCCCGGCAGCTCCGAGCTCCAGGCATCGGAGGCCCGCAATCGACCCCGCCGGTCGTACACCTCCAGCAGCGCATCCAGGCCGCCGCTGCGGTCCAGGGCGATCCGCGCCCGGCCACCGGCGGGTGTGACCAGGCAGTACACCTGCTCCCCGCCAGCCGAGAGCACCCCGCTGACCGCAGCGTCGCCCCGGTGGTCCAGCTCGATCCAGTCGTAGGCCAAGGGCAGCTCGCCGAGACCACCAGCGGCGCGTGCAAGGTTGGCCAGAGGCGGACAGAAGGCCGCGAAGAGAAGGCGATGTTCGAGGGGCTCGAAAACCGGCGGGTGGGTTGTCAGCGCACTCATGACTACCTCGGGGTTGCTGGAAACACCACAACCAGCCGCCTCCGAGGCAGCAGAGCACTTCAACTGGCTCCACTAGCCCCCTCACTAGGCAAGATACGATTCATTTCGGAGCCGGGCCAGGCGATCCACGAGGTACAACCCCATTTTGCGGAAAGACTTGCAGTCCCCGCCGAGGTCTGGTCGGACCCGTCGGCAGCAGGTGCGCCCAGCACGTGCCGCCGCGGCCCGGCCGCCGTCTCACCCCGGCCGACTACCGCCGCGAGTCCCGCCGGTGGCGGTCGAAGAAGTCCAGCACGAAGGGCCAGATGTCCCGGCTCATGCCGCAGTGCCCCACGCCGGGATAGCACATCAGGTGGTGAATGGCCGGGTCGTAGCAGCCGCCTTGGCGGAAGCGACGAGCCGAGCGCCTCAGCACGCTCAGCTCGTAGTTGTAGGCCTGAGCGCTGATGAACGGCAGCCGGCGGTTCCGGCGCGAAAACAGCGGCCCGCCCTGGGAGAAGGCAAACACCGCCGCCCACACCTCGGGCATGTCCTTCGCCAGGTTGCCGGTGCAGTCGGCCCCCAGCGACCCGCCGGTGCAGTACATGCGCTTTGGGTCGATGGGAAAGAGGGCCTGCATCTCCATTAGGACTCGCCTGACGTCGGCACAGGCCGCCGGCCCGCCGCGAACATACCTGCCGCCCTGGGAGACCCCCACCAGGATGTACCCGCGCCGGGCCGCCTGGTTGATAGGGCTGAACGGCGCCGCCGAACCTTTTGACCCCGCCACCGCGTGCTCGTCGCCCCCGCTGCCGTGGAGGTGCACGACCAGGGGGTACTTCCGCCCCTCCTGCCGCGGGCCCGGCGGGCCACCAGCGCCACGTCGTCCAGCGCGGCCGAGACGCCGCCGCCCAGGAACTCCCGCGCCCGACCGGCGAAGGCCTTGACCTCCTGCTGGTCCCGCACGACCGCCAGCAGGAATCTGCGCTCGGCGACCTGGCCCGGCCGGAGCATCACCGGCCGGCACTGGAGGCTCACCAGGTTGAAGTCGCTCATGCGGGCGGTGTACTGGCAGGCGTCCTCGGCCGGACGGTACAGGATGACCACCGCCTCCGGTGAGCTTCGGGACCGGCAGAACACGAAGCCCCGCCCAGGCTCGAACGCCCCGCCCAGACCGTAGCGGAAGACCCCGCCCGGCTCGCGCGTGATGAACACATCGCCGGCCTTGGAACAGGCCAGCTCGATCCGCAGGTGCGGGGCCGTCCGTATCGGCCTGTCGCCCACGTTGCGATAGGCGGCGCATATCTCCAAGCACGGACCGCCCGCGGCCAGCACCATCCGGCGGACTATCTCCAATCGACCCCGCCGACAGCGGACTTGAATGCCCCGGCCGCGTGGCGTCCGGACCGCCTTGGCCTCGTAGGCCGCACACTGCACGAAGCCCGGATAGGACGTGCTGCCGTCGGCCGGGTTCACCACGTCAAAAATGCCGCCCCCGAACGCCAGGAAGTGCTCCCCCAACCCCAGCTCCCGATGCAGCCTCAGCCACTTCGGGTCGTCGTAAAGCAGCTGCCTGCCGGTGGACTTGTAGATGAGGCTGACCATCCGCCCGCCCACCGCGGGCCGGACCGCCGCAGCCAAGTAGGGGCTCTCAACCCGCACTAGCAGATCCAGGTCGCCGGCCGGCATGGTAGCCTGCGGACTGGCCGCCCGTGCCCCCATCGCCCCACTACAAGGCCACGCCGCCACTGCGAGGGTTCCAAGCACTGCCCACCGGCCCATCACGTCGCCTCCTCCCGCCGCCCTTGGCTGGCAGGACGCCGGCCCCGGCCCTGCCACCTGTCGCCCGCGGCCCCGGCCCACCCAGCCAACCTTGCCGCCACCGCTACCTACCGCTGGCACCGCGGGCAATAGGTACTGGTCCGTCCGCCGATGGCGGCCCGCCGCAACGTGGTCCCGCAATCGAGACAAGGCTGACCATATCGCCCATAGACACGGTGCGAGAGGGTGAAGTACCCCAGCTCGCCAAGCGCCCCGGCATAGGGCGTGGAATCGTTCAGCGTCGAGCCACCGGCGGCGATGGCCTCGGCCAGCACCGCCCGCAGGGCCGAGTGCAGCCGCAACAGGGCGGCCCGGGAGATGCGGAACAGCCGGCGGGTCGGGCGCAGGGCGGCGCGGAAGAGGGCCTCGTCGGAATAGATGTTGCCCACGCCCGCCACGATGGCCTGGTTCATCAGGGCGGCCTTGACCGGTGCCGTCCGCCCGGCCAACCGGCCGACGAACTCATCCGACCCGATGACGTCCGCATCCGGGCCCAGAGCGGCCAGCGGACCTGCCTGCCCGCCGGCCAGAACGTGCGCACCGGCGGCGATGCGGCGGGTGTTGGCACAGCGGACCTCCCACCGGCCGGCAAGGGCCAGCACCAGGTGGGTGTGCGGGGGCGGCTGGCGGCCAGGCCGGGCCAACTGCACCCGCCCGGACATCCCCAGTTGCAGCACCAGCCGGCGCCCGGCGAAGTCGAATACCACGCTCTTGCCCCGCCGGCTGACGGCCACCAGCCGCCTGCCGACCAAGCCGTGCAGCCGGCGCAGCGAGCCGGTCTTGAGGAAGTCCCGCCGCCGCAGGCTCACGGCGCGGACCGTCCGCCCGGCCAGGGCCGAGTGCAGGGCACGGGCGATCGTTTCGGCTTCGGGCAGCTCCGGCACGAAAGCACCTCCAGCGGGCCAACAGGGGCCGCCGGCCCCCGCGCCGCCGGCACCATCCTAGCAGCCGGCAGCGGGATGTCACAGCCGGCTGGCGGAACAGGCTGGCCGGGGGACCGGCTCGACCAGAAGGGCACCTACGGCTTGAGCCGCTTGAAGAGCTCGTCGAAGGTCTTGCCGATCTCGGCGGAGAGGTCCCCGCCGCTGCGGGCAAGTTGATGGAAGAGCTTCACGGACGACTCGGCGATCTTGCCGGCCGGCAGGGGCACGAAGTCCTTGGCCCCCAGTTCGTCCCACTTGCCGCGGACGTGTCGGCCCATGAGCTTGGCCCTCAGCTCGCCCAGCAGCAGCCTGCTGAGGGGATTGGCGGTGACGAACGTGCCCGCCACCACCACCGCGTCCACCTGGTGCGTGCGGACGTTGACGGTGCCCTTGCGGCACTCGATGCCGGCCAGCGGGTTGGCCACGACCGCCCGGCGGATGTGCAGCACCGGGCCACGAATGGTGAACACCGCGTGGGCGTCGGAGAGGGCCGAGCGCTGCCGCTCCAGTCCCAGCCGGCCGAACAGCCACGACACCACCGGCACCGACCACAGGTCGCCGTCGTCCAGGAAGATTCTCCCCCGCCCGACGAGTCGGTCGGCGAGCCGTGCATCCCCGGCTGACCCGCCCGGCGGGCCGGCACTGAGGGCCAGTTGGCCGGTGAGCTTGCCGGTTATCTTCCCCTCGCCCGCAGCACCCAGGGCGGCCGAGAGCGCCCGCACGTCCAGGCCGGCGACGGCCAGGGACGACTGGAACGACCGCTTCTCGCGGCGGAACCAGTTGTCCACGGCCAACTGGAGGTTCACCTGCCCGCCGCAGGTCTTTGCCCTCAGGTCGGTCAGCTCCAGCCTGCTGGGCGTGAGGATGGCGCTGGCCCAGCGGATGTCGGAGACCTTCAAGGGCCGGTCGGGGAAGGGCTGAAGCTCCAGCCCCCGGCCCGCGAAGCGCAGGGATCCCAGCCAGGGATTGCGCCCGCCCGGCGCCCACCGCGCCGTGCCCACGAAGCGGACCACCCCCCGGCCGCCCAGGCCGCGAAGCACGCGCCGCCAGAACCGGCTGCGGTGGGCGGACCGGCGCAGCTCGATGACTCCGCGCAGGGCGGGCACGTCCAGCCAGGCCGAGGCGGTGCCCAGGGCCCGCCGGTCGCCGGCCTGAGTGGGCCGGGGCAGTTGATACCTGAAAGGCGTCTCCGGGAGGCTCACCACCCCGGCCGGGCAGACCACCCGGGCGGCCTCAACCCTGCCTCGACCGTCCGCGGCACTGAGGGCCAGGTGCACCCGCTCGGCAACGACGCCGTCGAGCGCGTCCAGCCGGAGGTCGCTGACCTCAAGGCGGAGGGAATGGTCGGCCGAGTCGGGCCGGTGGAGGGAGCCGTTGAAGTGCCCCGAGGCCCGCACCTGCCCCTGGGCGGCAGCCAGGCCGCGCCGGCCCATCGCCGCGAACAAGGCCGCCGTCTCATCGACCGTGAAACGATGAGCCAGCTCGGACTGGAGCTCCAGGACCCGGCCGGCGGGATGGTAACTACCGGTGAGGACAAGGACCTCTCCGCTCTCACCAGCCCGCCGGCGAAAGGCGAAGGCGTAACGGTCGGGATAGCTCTCCACGTCCAGCTCCAGGCCGTCGTAGGTGGCTGCCAACCTCCCATCCGCCTGCACCAGGCTGACGGTCAGGTCGCGGACCGCCAGGCGGCTGGGCACGGTGGAAGACCCGCGGCCCTTGCCGGCGGCGGGAACGGCGCGTCGGCGGATGGGCGGTCGGCAGCGACCGGCGCGGAAGCGCAGGTCGCACCGGACCCCCTCCAACCGTACATGCCCGAGAGCACCAGCCGGACCGACCCGACCCGACCCCACCGGTGCCCGTCGCGGTCCAGCAGCTCCAGGCCGAACAGACCGCAGCGACCGGTCAGGCCGAAGTCAACCGCGCGGATGCGGACCGGTCCGTCCCACACGGCCGACAGCGCCGAGCGCACCCGCCGGGCCAGCAGCCACGGACCGATGCAGTACTTGACCAGCACGGCGGCGATGAGGGCCAGGACGATTGCGCCCAGCAGGCCCTGCCCGCCCCGGCGCAACAGTCGCCGGTGAGGGGGCGGACGGGTTGGCGATTTCGTTTCTTCCATCGTCTCCGTACAATGAATCGGCATGAGGGCCGGGTCAGGCAAGTCGAGATTGGTGCTTTCCTGGGCGGTGCTGCTGGCGGGCTGCGCCGCCCCGGCGCCGGTCGAACTCGACCTGACCGGTGCCGTGCCCACGACGGACACCTCCGAGCTGGCCAGGGTGCTCCAGGCGGTCGTCACCGACGGGGGCCGGTTCGACCCGGCCGCCTTGAAGCGCATGGAAGGGACCCTCGACGCCTGCCTGCGAAAGCTGGCGGTGACCGGCCCGAGGGCCACGCCGGAGCTGTTTCCGACCTACGGGTCGCGTTGGGCCTACTGGTACAATGCCCGGGCGGCGTGGTCGATGAAGCTGGCGCTGCTGGCGGGCTGTCCGCGAC
>MVCS01000040.1 GCA_002049885.1 Planctomycetales bacterium 4484_123
TTGACGATCCGGCTGGCCAGGCGGATGGGATACACCGCCGAGGCCACCGTGGCCAGCACGGCCATGCCGATGGAGTACAGCACGAAGACGCCCAGGTAGTTGGGGTAGAACTCGGCCCCCTGGCCGGTGGACTTCAGGTAGGCCAGCAGGCCCTTGAGGGCGATGATGCCGATGAAGTAGCCCAGCACGGCGGCGATGCCGGCGTACACCAGGGCCTCCACGAAGAACATCCCCGCCACGTGTCGTCGAGCCCTTCACCCGCGTGGCCGTGAGCATGGATATCTTCTGGCCGACGGCCCGCGCCGGCCCGCCCGCCGGATCGGGGACGAACCGGTTGATGTATATGTCCGCGTTGAGGATTTCCTTGGCCAGGCGCTCGGCCAGGGCCGGGAGGCGGTCATGGTCCGGTCGGCCGGCCGGACCGGTGGGGATCACGATCAGCGAGAAGACGTTGGAGGGCAGGATGGCGTACCGGCGGATCCACTCCCGCGGGACGATGACGATCTCCCGGCTGGGGGCGTGGATGGGGCTGTCGGGCTGGCCCTGGCGGAAGACCGCCCCGCGCAGGGCCGTCATGGGAAAGCCGTCCAGGTCGGTCAGGTAGTCCAGCTCGCCGGGGACGGTCATCTTCTTGCCGTCCTGGATGCGCTTCTCCTCGGCCAGCCAGATGCCCTTGACCTTCAACGGCAGGCCCATGAGCGTCACTGTGTCGCCCACCTTCACGTCCAGCGCCTCGGCCATGGTGTTGGGCAGCAGGCAGACGTCCACGTCGCCGGGCTCCAGGAACTTTCCTTCCATCAGGTCGGACAGGTGGATGGTGCGCACGGCGTCGGCGGGCGCGGAGGCGGGCTGGTCGGTCCGGGCGGGCCGGCGGTAGGCGACGAGGTCGTCGCGGTGGTCCATGACCTGGAAGTAGGGCACCGCCACGCTGCGCTCGCCGTGACGCAGCAGCAGGCCGCCGTTGGGGATGGTGGGGTCGTAGCCGTAGTTGACGCACTCGCGGCGGATGACCAGTGCCTCTTTTCGCAGCACCGTCTCGTACAGCTCGGCGGTCTCGGTCAGCAGAGGCACGCGGCGGTCGTAGGCGTTGAAGATTTGCAGCCCCTGGAAGCTGGCCCCGGCGGTGCCGGCCGGCTCCAGGATGCTGAAGTCGAAGGCCGAGGAGGTCGTCAGCAGCACCAGGGCCACCACCAGGGTGGTGATGGTGATGAGGGTCAGGGCGGTCCGCAGCCGGCGGCGGCGCATGTTGGAGACCGCCAGCGACAGCGAGGCCATGACCACCCCGGCGCTCTCGGCCTCGCTGCGCTGGGTGATGACCGCCTTGGAGCCTATGGCCCGCAGCATGGCCACGCCGCGGAGCAGCAGCAGCAACAGGGCGGGGACGGTCATCACCACGATGACGAAGGCGGTGATGGTCACCACCACGTTGTGGGCCAGCTTGAAGCCGGGGTGGAAGAGGTACAGCACGGCGGCGAAGAGGGCGAAGACCACGGCGGCCACGGCCACCGTCCGCAGCACGGTGCGCTGCGGGAACACCAGCCGTTCGATGAGGAAGCTGAATGGTATCAGCAGCACGAAGTACAGCACCGTGGTGGAGACCACGTCCACCAGCAGCTTGAGCGTGTCGCGGTAGGCCTGGGATTCGAATATCCAGGCCCGGCGGAAATGCGCCAGGGCCTCTTCGTGCCGGCCTTGCCACAGGGCCTGCCTGCCGGCGGCCAGGGCGGCCTCCGCCCGGCGGCGCGAGCGCTGCGCCAGGGGGCTGCCCACGTCGTACTTCTTGAATTCCGCCAGCCGGCGGCGGTTCAGCGAGCCGACTTGCCGGACGCACTCCAACGGCCCGGGCAGGCGCCCGGAGCTCAGCCGGCGGGTCTGGCCCGGTCGCAGGCGGTAGCCCCTGGGCCGGCCCTGCTCGTCCGGGTTGTTCAGCACGGTGAAGAGCTTGTGCCACTGGCCGATGAGGATTTCCACGCCTGCCTTGTGGTTGGCGGGTAGGAAGACCATGGCGTCCGGGCCGTACTGGGCGAAGCCCCAGCGCTCGGTATCGGTGTGGGAATCGACGTCCTTGACGGCCATGACGCGCACGTGCGGCGCGACGCCCTGGTCGGCGTGGCCGCCGTGACGGTAGTAGCTCTGTACCCAACTGCCGTACACCACCGCCGAGGGGTTGTAGCGCTGCGGGTCGAGCAGGTCCAAGAGCTCCAGCGCCCCGCAGCCAAACAGGCTCACCGGCACGGTGAGGTCCCAGCCGTCCACGTCCAGGTCGGTGCAGCGGAAGGACTTGTTGGAGTCGCCGTGAATGCCGAAGTCGCTGGCCCAGCGGATGCGCCCGAACTCGTCCACGCCGTAGCCGATGACGTTGTACTGGGTCTCGCGGTAGGCGGCGTAGATGGTGTTGATACGGAACCAGGGCTTCTCCAGCAGTTTGATGTCTTGGAACATGAACGCCTGGAGCTGGCGGTGCTGGCCCCGGCTGGGGTTGATGGGCCACTTGAGGTAGTTCCGCAGCCGGGTGCCGACGAAGCCCTGGTGGAGGCTGTCCACGGGGTAGGCCTGGATGAAGGTCATCACCCGGCCGGGCTGGCCGGGACCGTTCGAGCGGCTCTTCAGCGGTACTGAGCCGGCCTGGTCGGCCCCGGGCAGGCGCTCGGCGAACCAGCCCACGCGGCGGTCCCAGATCTGCACTCGCCCGGACAGTTGGGCGTATCCGCCCCACCCGCGCCGCCGGCGCCGCCGGGCGGGCTGCTTGGGCAGCAGCTCGGGCGGGTAGTGCTGGAGCTGGCCCAGCACCGCCAGGACGACCTCCAACTGCGGGCCCAGTTGGCGGTCGATTTCCTCTGCCGGTCGTTCGGCGAAGCGGTCCAGCGGCGTGTTGTGCTGGAGCCGGGCCAGCCGCTGGGTCTGGAAGGCGAAGGTGGTCATCCCCAGGGCCTGCCAGGGCTGCTCGGCGGTGGGGTAGCGGGGGGCGTACATGAATGGGCTGCGGTCGTTCTGCTTGGCCATGATGCCGTAGCGCGTCCCGGAGTGTTCCGGCCTGGCCCCGCCGAAGAGGGTTATGCCCTGTTCGGCCAGCCACAGCTCGCGCAGGATCTCGTCGCGCCAGCCGCCGTCGGTGAACAGGGCCTGCCGCAGCCAGCCGTAGGCCGACAGCGACTGCACGTCCCACATGCCCTGTGAGATGAGGTTGAGCGAGCGGCCCTCGGGCACCAGGTCCACGCCCATGGCCAGCTTGAAGTAGCGGTTGACCTTCTTGAAGTTCGAGGCGGGGTCGGGGTCGTAGGCCACGTAGTCGCGCATGGGCATCTGGCCCTGCCAGTGCCCTGAGGTGAACAGGATGCGTACGTCGCAGGCGGGGGTGTTTTGGGCGAAGTATCGCGTCAGTTCGATCAGCTCGGCCGGTCCCCACACCTCCGCCGCGCCGTAGGCCAGGTCGGGGACGATGCAGCGGGCGTCGAAGTGCCCGGCCAGGATGAAGGCGTAGTCGCGGCGCTTGCCGGGGATGGTCAGCTCCAGGCAGCGGGCGGTCACGTTGGCCCATCGCAGGCGGTTGGCGATGGTGATGCGGACGTCCCGGCCCGACGCCAGCGCCTCCCGCAGCCGGAGGCCGTGCTCGCGGCGCAGGTACAGGCGCGGGAAGTGCAGCGGCAGGGTGGCCCGGTACTTGGCGTCGGCCTGGAAGACGGTGGTGCGCTTGGGCTCGATGAAGACGGCGCCGTATGCGCCCAGGGCGGCGGCCCGCAGCCAGGCCTCGGAACTGTTGAAGTCCAGCAGCACCACCGCCCCGTCCAGCCGTTTGCCGCGAAAGTCCTCCCACCGGCCCAGGCGCAAGTCCACCAGCCGGCGGGGCTGCTGGCAGTCCTTGCAGAACGGTCCGGCCTGGCCCGGCAGGCGGTGCGGGCAGTCGGTGGGCCTGTGCGTCCGGCAGGTCTGCACGCAGTTGGCCTGGAAGGCGTAGGCCGGCCAGCGCACCTGGCCGCCGTCCAGGCCATCGACCAGCACGTGGGTGAACTGCTCGCCGGCCGATTCCAACTGCTCGGGGCGGGTGCGGTCCAGGGTGACGCTGACCGTGCTGGAGAACTCCTTGACCTCGGCCGCAATACCCGTTTCGGCCAGGATGGCCTCCAGTTGCCGCCGGATGTACTGCCGGGCCCGCTCGCAGCCCAGTTGGCCGGTCTGGCGCGGGCCGAGGTCGGCCAGGGCCCGGGCATGTCGGCGGATCCCCGGCAGCATCTGCCGGGCCGATCGCCGCAGGTGGCGGTAGTCGATCAGTCCGCAGGCCCGGTAGAACTCCGAGGCCTGCTTGTCGGTGAGCACCTTGGTGGCGATCTCCCGGCGTGCCAGCAGCCAGGGCCTCTCCAGGTCGGCCTCGACGGAGGCCGACGCAGCCCGGGCCGCCCCTTGCAGGATGGCTTCCACCCGCCGCTGCTGCCGGTCGGTGAGGCTCATGCCGGCCAGTGCCCGGCGGATCTGGCCCTCCAGGTCGCCGCAGACCTTCCGGGCGCGGCTCTGTGGCGCGCAGCCGCCGGCCAGGGCCAGCGCCAGGGCCGCCGCCAGCAGCTTCGCCGTGATGGAACGGTGGGCGGTCACTTCAGCCGTCCCAGTCCCAGGGCCACGTATCGACAGATGTGCATCATCATGCCGAATATGATCCCACAGAGGAACATGATCACCGCCGGCTGGATCTTCTCCCGAAAACTGCGCACGCCCAGCCAGCGGAAGATGAGCGACTTGATGATCCAGGCCAGCAGGAAGCTGAACCAGATGTGCTCCGGGGTATAGGGGACGACGGGGTTGGAGGCCTCCGCGGCCAGCACGAAGCCCACCGGCGAGAGCGGGAATCGCGGGAACTCACGCCGCAGGTAGAACAGCCCTCCCACCAGCAGCACGCCGTAGATGGCGTTGAAGATGTTGCGGTACTGTTCGTAGAAGCCTCCCCAGCCCGTCTTGCTCGTGGGCAGCCAGAAGACCTTCGAGGTGGAGCGGAACCCGTAGCTCTCGGAGCGCTCCGACCACTGCGTGAAGCTCACCCAGGTGGCCAGCTCGCCCTGGAAGCTGTTGGAGAACCCGTAGATGTACATGAGCTGGACGTACAGCAGCGGCGTGACCAGCGCCACTATCAGCATGGTTACCAGCACGGCCTTGGCGATGGTGCGGGCGTGGACCTTCAACTCATGGCCGATCTTGAAGGCCTCCAGCAGCATGTTGTGCGGCCCCAGGCTCTTCAACTGGCCCACGAACCCCCATTGCAGCCAGTGCGTCGCCCAGGAGTCCGGCGTGATCCGCATGCCGGGGTTGTCCCGGGCCAGGCCGTAGTGGTCGTGCAGAAAGTCGCGCTGGATGGAGACCATCTGGTGGCTGGCGATGTTGTTCTCGTAGGTGACGATCTGGCCCTCGGCCCGCTGGCGGACCTGGGCGAAGGCGTATATCAGCACGAAGCCGGTCAGCAGCAGCATCTGGACGAGGTTGGTCGAGTAGGTTCCCAGCGCCACGAAGCCGACCAGCCCGGCCAGGGCCAGGGCGGCGATGGCCCAGGTCGGCCCCAGCCGGTCCGAGGCGCGGGCGGGCACCTGGAAGCCCTGACGCCGGGCGCGCAGCCAGTCCCACAAAGCAAAGACGGAGCTCCATATCAACAGGCCGGCACAACCGCCGAAGCGCACCCCCCACTTGACGAACATGCGAACCTCGCGCGGCCCCAGTTCCAGCCCGAATGCCCGCATCAGCCCCGGCACCAGGATGTTCAGGACGATGTACACCAGGGCCACCGTCATCAGCACGTCCACGGGGAACAGCAGCAGCATGGCCAGGACCATGGGCCCCCACATCAGTTGCAGCGGCGTCTTGGGCAGGATGTTCAGCTCGGTCAGGTCCACCCCGCCGCGGATGCCCCACTGGCCCACCCAGGGCGGGACGGTCCAGTTGGACAACTGCTCGCCGGCCGGCCCGACGAAGATGATGGCCGGCAGGCAGATGCCCAGCCCCGCCACGAAGGCGACCCACCACCGCCGCCGGGCCGACCAGCTCGGCGCCCGCAGGATGTGCAGCGCCGGCTGGGCCCACACGAACGGCAGCCGTTCGTGCTCCAGCCAGCGCCGGCGGAACAGCAGCAGGATGCCCATCAGCATCGCCTCGTAGCTCAGGCAGGTCGCCACCCAGAACAGCATCGGCCGCCACCACAGCCGCCAGGGCACGCGCCCGCCGTTGCCATTGGCGAAGCCCTCCACGGCCGCCTGGGTGAGCCGGTCGGCCCGGTGGCGCTCCAGGGCGTATTCCTTCACTCGTCGGCGGTATTCGGCCATGGCCCGTTCGTAGGCCTGCTGGGCACGGGCGATCTGTTCCTCCGTGGCGTCCGGGGGCGGGGCGGGCTTGGGGGGTATCCTGGGCGGCTCCGGCCGGGGCAGGGTCGGACCCCACCAGGGCATCTGGCGGGACCAGACGTACATCTGCGGCTCGGCCTTCCGCATGACCTCGAAGAGATTCGCCGTGCTGGACTCGATCACCGCCTTGATGGCCACGCACCACGGCACCGCGATCAGCACGCAGGCATAGATGACGACCATCTCGGCCCGGCGCAGCGGGCGCAGCTTGATCCACAATGCCATCCCCGCGACCAGCAGAAAGGCCGGCAGCGAGCGCAGAATCCCCGCGAGCATCTGAGGCCTCAGGGCGGCTCCCGCCCCACGGTACATCAGCACGTAGCTGCCGCCCCACAGCAGCACCACGGAGACCAGGAACACCGTCGGAAACTGCAACAGGAAAACCGTAAGGATGGCCCCGAAGCCCAGCACCATCAGGAACTGCTGGCCGAACAGCGGCTGGCCCACGGCCATGTAACACGTCCCCACCGTCCACAGCAGTACCAGCACCAGGGCAATGGCGGCGCTGCGCCAAGTGACGGCCCGCTGCTTGGCAGGCCCCGGCTGGCTGGTCGGACGGTCTTGGCCCATGCCTCATACCGCTGCACCGGCCGCCGGCAGGTGCAACGCGTTGTCCGCCCCAGTCCCGGCGAGCCGGATTCGCAAGGTACTATGGCAAATCCGGGCACGGAAGGCAAAGCCTTTGCGGCGCTCCACCTTGGCCGCATCCCCCGCTCGCGGCTGCATCGGCCTGAAGGCTCGGAGTGCTGGGGAGCCAGTTGGGAGTGCGGAGCTCGAAGTGCCAACAGTGGGCCGGGCGGCTTTGCTGCGCGCGCCGGGGCGGTCAATCGGGCCACTCGCCGGTGAAGACCTCCTCGGCTGGGCCGGTGAGGTACACGTGGCCGTCGGCTTCGCGCCATTCCAACTGCAGGTCGCCGCCGGGCAGGTGGGCGGTGATTTTTCGTTCGGTCCGGCCGGTCAGGACGCCGGCGACGCACACGGCCGAGGCACCCGTGCCGCAGGCCAGCGTGGCCCCGCTGCCGCGCTCCCAGGTGCGCATGGTGACCTCGCTGGGGCAGTGGGGCTGGACGAAGTGGACGTTGATGCGCTCGGGGAACAGCGGGTGTCGTTCGATGGCCGGGCCGACCTCCCCCAGGGGCACGGCGGCGACGTCATCGACGTAGATCACCGCGTGCGGGTTGCCCATGGACAGGCAGGTCATCTGGTAGGTGCGTCGTCCGGCGGTGATGGGCGTGTTGACCACGCGCTCGCCGGGGACCCGGACGGGGACGTCGGCCGGCTTGAGCAGCGGGGTGCCCATGTCCACGGTGGCGGCGGTTACCTTGCCGGGTGCATCCAGCGCCAGGTGGACGGTCTTGATGCCGGCGGCGGTCTCCACTTGCAGGGGGTTGGCATCGCAGAGGCCGTGATCGTGGACGTACTTGGCCAGGCAGCGGATGCCGTTGCCGCACATTTCCGCCTCGGAACCGTCGGCGTTGAACATTCGCATGCGCACGTCGGCCGAGGCCGAGGGCAGGATGAGGATGAGGCCATCGGCGCCGACCCCGAAGTGGCGGTCCGATATCCGCCGGGCCAGTTCCGACGGGTCGGCTACCTGCTGCTGGAAGCAGTCCACGTACACATAGTCGTTGCCGATGCCCTGCATCTTCACGAAACGCATGTAACACCTCGGCTCAGATCACGATTCGCCTGCCGCGCCACGAACTTGCGGGTTCACGAAGTCCATGGGTTCACGCATTCACGGGATCAGAGGTTTTCCGGCCTTCCCGGCCCTTGTTATGGCGTGGCTCCTTTGCGTCTGACCACCACCAGGCAGCCGCTGCGGCGGATGGGGACCTTGGGTATCAGCAGCAGGTTTGTACTTGTCCGCCGTGATTTCGCCGGCGGCCTCGGTCTTGGGGGCGTCGAAGGATTTTATCTCGTATATGAACTTTTGTGAACTTCTGGCCGGCCTTGACTTTCATCTTCTGGAGGTTGCGCGGGGTGATGTCCACCACGTAGTCCTCTTCCTCACCTTCGTTGGCGGCGTGGATGATGG
>MVCS01000041.1 GCA_002049885.1 Planctomycetales bacterium 4484_123
CAACAACTGCCGCGAGCTCGGCGGAGCCGAGATACACCTGCGCGCCCGTTCCCAGGCGATTGTTGAAGTTGCGCGTCGAGGTCGGCGACAGGGTTGGCGTGATCGGCTTCGAGGACGTCTGGCCGCTGGAGGAGCGCCAGCCCTGGGACGTCGTCGGCCCCGAGGAGGGCCAGGAGCGCCGCATCTTCAACGGCGACCAGGCCGTGCGTTCGAAGATCCTCTCCATGGCCTCCGAGCCGCTGGGAGAGGTGGTGCTGACCTACTTCGAGGAGCCCGTCCCGCCGTTCATGCGCCAGTACCGGCGCGGCATGACGGGACCCATCCCCTCCATGTATCTCCAGACCCTCCGCCAGCGGCTGGAGAAGGCCAACCTTACCGTCACCGAATGGAACATGGCCAAGGAGGACGACCCCCCCGAGCCCAAGGCCAAGGGCCGGCCCAGGGTGCTGCTGGTCCTGCCGCCGCCGGAAGGACCGCCGATGCGCCCCCCGGGCAGCGAGGAAGAGCCCAACCAGTGGGGCGAGAAGCAGGAGAAGAAGCTGGACGAGCTCATCGCCGGCGGCACCGGGGCCGTCTTCCTGGCCGCCTACTTCCAGCCGGAGATGGCCCAGTTCGGCGCCCTCCGCCCCGTGCCGTACCTGCTGAACGACTACCTCAAGAAGAACTGGGGCGTGGAGGCCCGCACCGACCTGCGCGTGGTACAGGCCGTGCCCGACCCGCTGAACCCGGGCACCTACCAACTGCCCGTGCTGCGATGGACCTTCCTGCCGCTGTCGGCCTTCACGGACCACCCGGCCGGCAAGCCGCTGCGGGCCCGCCGGCTGTATTGGCTGAGCGTCTGCCCCGTGGTAAAGGCCGAGGGCAAGCCCAAGACGACCTTCCGTGAAATCCTGGTCGTGCCGCGAAACCCCTCGGGCGGCACCTGGGCCGCCTCCAACCCCCTGCAGTTGGAGCGGAAGCTGTTCCTGGGCCAGGGGCGGGGCATCGTGCCCGGCTCGGAGGCCGACGACATGCTGCCGCCGTTCCCCGTGGCCGCCGAGGCCGCCAAGACCGTCAAGGGCAAGACCGCCCGCATCATCGTCCTGGGGGTGGGCCTGAGCTACGTGGACCCGTTCATCAACTCCCCCGTGCCCAGGCTCACCGGCGGCGAGACCCTCGCCACCGACCCGCCGCCGACGAGCGACGTGGACCTCATAACCAACAGCGTGTACTACCTCATCGGCAAACGTGAGTTCATCGGCGCCGGGCCCTCGCCTACGCCGAGGATCCGGCACATACCTCCCGCGACCATGGGCGCGGTGAAGGTGGTCTTCGGCGTGCTGTGGCCCCTGGCCCTGCTGGCGGTGGGAGGGGTGGTCATGCTCCTCCGCAAACGATGATTACGCAAGCGGATTCGCGGTGCTGATTCGTGTGATTCGTGAATGACGGCTTAGGAGTCTCCAGGAATGAACGTCAAGACCACCGTGGTGCTGGTCGTGTTGTTGGCGGTCGGACTGGGGGGCATCCTGTTGTTGTACACGGACTGGGGCGGGAAGAAGCCCCAACCCCAGCCGGCCGAGACGAAGCTGCTGGCCGACCTGGGCAAGGTTGTCCGCCTGGAGGTCCAGACCCCCCGGGAAAGCAAGGGCAAGATGGTCCTGGTCAGCAAGGACGACAAGTGGCGCCTGTCCGAGCCGGTCGATGCCCCCGCCACCACCTGGGAGGTCAGCAGCATCGTCACCACCCTGACCAACCTCAAGTACGTCCGCAAGTACGGCCCAAAGGACAAGGACCGGCCCAAGGCCGACCTGACCTCGCTGCCCAAGGACCCGCTGAAGATCGCCTCCCTCACCGATGAGAAGGACAAGACCTACACCGTCCTGGTCGGCAAGAAGGTGCCCTTCTCGACCAACCAGACCTATGTCCAGCTCAAGGGCGACCAGCACCTGTACGTGGTGGATGCGGACCTGGCAGAGGAACTCAAGAAGACCCCCGCCGACCTGCGCGACAAGAACGTGGTGGACTTCCAGACCGACCAGGCCGTCCGAGTGACCGTCCGCGGCGAGCAAAACTACCAGCTACTCAAGGTGGACAAGAAGTGGGCCATCGACCGGCCCGTGGCCGCCCGGGCCGACCAGGACAAGGTCAGGACACTGCTGAACGACATCGTCGCCATCTACGCCGAGAAGTTCATCGACGAGCCCAAGGACCTCACCGGCTACGGCCTGGACAAGCCCCGGGTCACCGTCACCGTTGAACTCGCCCCGCCCAAGCCCACCACCCAGGCCACGCAGGCCACCAAGCCGGCAAAGGGCAAGGTAATCACGGTCGCCTTCGGCGCCGTGGCCGACAAGAAGGACCAGACCGTCTTCGCCAAACTCGCCGACCAGCCCTGGGTCTTCCTGGTCAAGGAGTCCAGGCTCAAGGACGTCCAGCCCAAGCTGCTGGACCTCCGCGACAAGAAGGTCCTCGACATCGGCACCAGCGAGATAACCCGTATCGAGGCGGCCTTCGCGGAGGGCAAGACCCTTGCCCTCCAGAAGGTCGATGAGAAGTGGGCGATGCAGAAGCCCTTCGCCGGCCCCTGCGACGCCGACGCGGTCAAGGAACTCATCGACGCCCTGCGCGAGCTGAAGGCCACCGATTTCCAGGACAACCCCGCCAGCTTCGCCGCCTACCGGCTCGACCCGCCGCGCGGCAAGATCGTCCTGCACCTCCGCGGCAAGGACCAGACCGCCGAGCTGCTGCTGGGCGGGTCCACCAAGAGCGGCGAGATGGGATTCGTCCGCGCCGGGACCTCCAAGTCCGTCGCCGTGGTCGCCTCGGAGGACTTCGCCAAGCTCCTGCGGGGACCTGAGGCATACTGGACCCGCCAGTTCCTCAAGCTGCCCGAAAACGCCGAGATCACCGAACTGACGCTCTCCCGGCCCTCAGCCGAGATCGTCCTGAAACGCCAGGATGACGATAAGTTCAGACTCACCGCCCCCATCGCCGCGCCCGCCGACGATGACAACGTCAAGGACCTCATCGAGGCCCTCAAGGACGTCAAGGCCGACAAGATAGCCTTCCTGGGCAAGACCCTCCCGAAACGCTTCGCCAAGGCCAAGCCCCAACGGGTCAGCTTCGTCTATCGCGTGCCCGTCCCGGTCGAGCCGCCGACCACCAGGCCCACCACCACCGCTACCGCGCCGGCCACCAGCACCGCACCGACCACCGCCCCCACCAGCGGGAAGTCATCCACGGCGGCCAGCAAGCCGACTACGACGACCGCCCCTACCACCACGACCGCACCGGCCGTGAAATACCAGACCCGCAGGGCCGGCCCGCTGCTGGTGGTCAAGGACAAGAAGCAAACCTATATCTGGAAGCCCGGCACCAAGCCCGCCGCCGTGGGCCAACTTGGCGAGGACTTCTACGACAAGCTCAACGCCGAGGTCCGCGACCGCCAGGTGCTCAAGATCGACCACGAGAAGGTCGTCGCGTTCAAGCTCACCGGCGGCAAGAAACCCGCCCGGGCCTTCAAGAAGGTCGGCGAAGAATGGCAGTTCACCGCCGACCGACACGTCAGGATCGACCCCGAGAAGGTCAAGGACTTCCTCAAAGACCTGGACCTCAAGGCCAAGAGGTTCGTCCGCTACACGGCCGGCAAGGCCGACATCCGACGCTACGCCCTGGATGCCCCGGCCAATGTCCTGGAGATAACAGACTCCGCCGGCAAGACCGTCACCCTGCGGGTCTCGCGCACCGGCCCGGTGGATACCGAAGACCGCTACGCCACCTTCAGCGAGATCCCCGGCGTCTTCGTCCTGGCCGACGACGACGTCAAGAAGGTCCAGAAAAAACTCAGAGACTTCCAGAAATAGCCGCCCCGCCCTGCCAGCCGGGCACCAACGCCCACCCCGGCGCCAGTCGGGTCACCCGGCGGTACCATCGTCGCCCGGACGGGTTGGAAACTGTGTCGGGCCGGCCGAGCCGTGCCCGGGAGTCTTATGTCCCATGATGACCTGGTCCAGAGCCTCGCGAACCTTCCTGGCCGCCATGCTGGCCGTGGCCATCTCGGCGGCACCGGCCTTCGCCAGGCGCAGGTACCTGACCCCCACGACCGCCGAGGACTTCCAGAAGCTCCTGGCCCAGCTCGTCCCTGAGGCCGAGAACTATGCCCAGGCGCCCGGCGACGCCGCACCGGCCCCCAGTGGCGTCATGCGGAACGTCCAGTACACGCTGGCCTCGGCCGGACAGCTCCGGCAGGCCTTGCGCACGAAACTCAAGGACCCGCAGGCCCAACTGTACCTGGCCTACCAGCTACTCCAGCCGCTGCCCATGGCCGGCGACGACCTGCTCCTCAAGCTTCGCCCCACGCTGACCGACATGCTCCAGCGCTGCCAGTACCAGTCAATGCCCACCTGGCCCCGGGCCACCATTCAACTGCTCAAGCAACCAAGAAAGAGACTCCCCAGGCACCTCGCCCAGCTCCGGGAAAAACGCCGCCGGGCCGCCCTGGCCCAGAAACGCACCGCTGAGCAGGCCATCGTCAAGCAAAACCGCATGGCCAACGCGCTGGAGAAACTCCTGAAATCCCTGTTGGTCCTCATGGGCGACGAGAAGGCCTCGCAGGCCATGCTGGAGCGGCTATCGAGCGAGGTCCGTCGCCGCTGGTGCACCTACCGCTACACGCTCGAGGCCGTCCGCAACCAGGCGGTGCACATGAAACAGGACCAGGCCAAGAGCTACTACGACCATATCCTCCGCCTGGCCAGGGAGGCATCCGGACAGCGGCACTACGCCGACCCCACCCAGCCCGAATACCGCGACGACGGCAACAGCTCCTTCCGCTCGCAACGGCTCCACTTCGCCGCCGAGGCCCTGAAGGTGGTCAACCTGCTGGCCACCGCCGCCCGACAGCCGGCCGTGCTCCTGCCCGGCGAGAAGCCGCCGAAGAAGAAACACAGACGAAGGTAGCCGCCCCCCGCCCAGGCCGGCAGCCCCGCCTTGCCCTTTACGCACCTGCCGGTATCATGGCCCGGCGTGTCCGTGAGCTTCTCCAAGACCCGTCTCATCGCCGTGCTGACCCAGCCGCGGGTCGATGAGATGCGCTCCGCCATGGATGCCGCGGCTGCCGCCGGGGCCGACCTGGCCGAGTGCCGGCTGGACTTCCTCAGCGAGCAGCTCGACCGCCCCGCCCTGCACCGGCTCCTGGCCCGCAGGCCGCTGCCCGTGATCGTCACCTGCCGGCCGGTCCGCCAGGGCGGGCGATTCGCCGGCCCGGAGGACCGCCGCCTCGAACTGCTCGCCACCGCCGCCGAACTCGGCGCCGACTACATGGACATCGAAGACGACGTGCCGGCCGGCCGCCGCCCCAAGGGAAAGCTCATCCTCAGCCACCACGACTTCACCGGCCGGCCCGCCGACCTGGAGAATATCTGGGACCGCCTGGCCGGCTCCGACGCCGCCGTGGCCAAGATGGCATTCGCCGCCGCCGGCCCCGAAGACGCCGTGGACGCCTGCCGGCTCCTTCACCAGGCTCACCGGCCCGCCATCGCCCTGGCCATGGGGCCCGCCGGCCTGCCCAGCCGAATACTCGCCCGCAAGTTCGGCGCCTTCGGCACCTACGCCAGCGTCCAGGCCGGCGGCGAGTCCGCCCCCGGCCAACTTACCATCGCCCAGATGAAGCAGCTCTACCGATGGGACGCCATCGGCCCGGCAACGGCCGTCTACGGCGTCATCGGCTGCCCCGTGGCCCACTCGATGAGCCCCGCCATCCACAACGCCGCCTTCGACGCCGCCGGCATCGACGCCCTGTACCTGCCGCTGCGGGTCGAGCCCGGCGGGGAGAACTTCGACCGTTTCATCACGGCCCTGCGCGCTGCCCCATGGATGGACCTCCGCGGCCTGAGCGTCACCATCCCCCACAAACAAAACGCCCTCTCAGCCGTCGGGCCCGAAAACGTCGATGAGCTCGCCCGCCGCATCGGGGCCATCAACACCATCCTCATCGAACCCGACGGCGCCCTGCGCGGCTGGAACACCGACTACGCCGCCGCCATCGACGCACTCTGCAATGCCCTCGGCATCGCCCGAGACGGCCTCGCCGGCCGGGCCGTCGCCATCGTCGGTGCCGGCGGGGTCGCCCGTGCCGTCGTCGCCGCCCTGAGCCACTACGGCGCCGCCGTCACCATCTACAACCGCACCGTCGCCCGCGGCGAAAGACTCGCCCGCGAGTTCGCGGCGAAGGCCTCCGGCCTCGACGCCCTGGCCGAGCTGGACGCCGAAATCGTCATCAACTGCACCTCCGTGGGCATGCACCCCAACACCGACCAAAGCCCCGTGCCCGCCCAGGCCCTGCGCCGGGTCAAGCTGGTCTTCGATACCGTGTATAATCCCATCGAGACCCGCCTGCTGCGTGAGGCGGCCGCCGCCGGCTGCCGGACGGTCACCGGCGTCGATATGTTCGTCAACCAGGCCGCAGCGCAGTTCGAAATCTGGACCGGCCAACAGGCCCCGCGCGAGCTCATGCGCCGGGTCGTGCTGCAACATCTGGGGAACCGACCATGACCAAGGGCATGATCCGCGTTGCCACCTGCCAGTTCGCCGAATCCTTCTACCCGCGGCGAAACGCCGCCATCATCCTCCGATACATGGCCAAGGCCAAGGCACGCCGCGCCGACATCGTCCACTTCCACGAGGCCGCCCTCAGCGGCTATCTCGCCCGGCCCGGCGCGCCCAGCCTGGACGAAATCGACTGGCCCGCCATGCGGGCAGCGACCCAGGCAATCTGCGACCAGGCCCGCCGATTGAAACTATGGATAGTCCTCGGCAGCGCCCACCAGCTCACCCCGCCCCACAAGCCCACCAACTGCCTGTACCTCATCGGCCCCGACGGCAGCATCCGCGACCGCTACGACAAGCGCTTCTGCACCGGCTCCGACCTGCTGGCCTATACCCCCGGCAACCATTTCGTCATCTTCACCCTCAACGGCGTCAGGTGCTCCCTGCTGATCTGCTACGACCTGCGCTTCCCGGAACTGTACCGCAGACTCTGTACCCTGGGCGTCCAGGCCATCTTCCAGTCATTCCACAACGGCTACACCAACGGCCCCGGCATCCACAACAAGATAATGCGCCAAACCGTCCAGGCACACGCCGGCATCAACTACATGTGGGTCAGCATGAACAATTCCTCGGGCCACTATAGCCGCTGGCCCAGCGTCTTCATCCAGCCCGACGGCGAGATAATCGCTTCGCTTCCCCAGAACCGCCCCGGCATCATGGTCAACACCATCGACACCACCCGCCAATACTATGACGCCTCCCGACCCTTCCGCCTCCGCGCCATCCGCGGTATCCTCCACAGCGGCAGACTCATCCACGATCCCCGCCAACAGAACCGACGCTGCCTGTGACATCCCGGCCCGACTCAGCCGGATTCTTCCTCGTCCATGCCACCAAAAGGGTCAGCCTGCTGCCCCCGGTCTTTCCAACCCTACATGAACTGCCGGCGCGACGCGGCCTTCGGCAAGTGAATGGCCCTGCACAAGCTCAGTGCCGGCCCATGGCATTGGACGACAGCAGCGCCCGATGCCTGCTTGCGGCATACCTACAGCAGGGCGAAGACAATGCTCACCGCCACCATGATGAGCAACGCGACCCGCCCGGGCGCCAGCATCTTCGGCTTGACGCGATCCCGAAAGTCAGCGAGGCGGTTGAAGCCGAGCCGCCTCAAGAGTCCCGTACCCCAGTCATATAACTGCTGGACGAACAGCAGCACGACTATCCACAGGGCCGCTACCGCAAGGAAGAAAAGCCGCGGCATGTTTGCCGCATGAGCGCCAGCCATCGGGACAAACCAAAGACATCCAAGTGGTATGAGTACAATCCACCACCAATTCACGTTGTCTTACCTCACACGGAGGAGCCTGGGGCACCTTCCAATATGCGAAGAACGCACCACGGGCACCAGTGACCTTGGCCCGCAATTCCGGCCCGGCGATACCCACCGACCAGGCATGTCGCTATCCCACATTATTCATGAAGCATCGGGAGGGGCAAGGGTCGGGCCGTGTTTCGTCGGTTAGAGGTGTTGTCGGGGCCGGCTTGTTGTCTGGGACGGGGTTTGTTTGGCCGATTGCGGGCGCGAAGGGCCGAATCCAGCTCTCGTACGGCGCGGAGCGGCAGCCAACGATGCAAGCCAAGCGTATATTTTGAGCTTGGACTCAG
>MVCS01000042.1 GCA_002049885.1 Planctomycetales bacterium 4484_123
GCGCCTGGAGGCCAACGGCTCCGCGGGCCCGGGGGTCATCTGCTCGCGCACGGCCCGAGTGCGGGCGCGGAGCTGCTCGACGGTGCCCTCGGCCGATGCCCGCCTCGGCCTCAGCGAGCGCACCCATCCTGCCGCCCGGCGGGCCAGTGCCCGGAAGTCCACCACTACCCGGCGCACGGCCACGTCCAGCAGGAACAGGACCACCCAGGCGATGAGGAAGTAGCGACTCAGCGGCACGGCGGTATAGGGAAACTGCACGCCGGAGCGGTCAAAGAGGTCGGTCCGGTCGTCCCCGCCCGAGAGCACCCGTCCCCCGGTGGCCGCCGCCACCCGGGCCAGCAGGGCCAGGTTGTCCCGCAGGTCGCGGTATTCCGGGGCGAACGGCACGGTCACGACAGTGTTGACCATGCCGGTCCCGCCGTCGCGACCGGCCTTGCGATAGTGGAGGCTCACCAGGTAGCTGCCCGGCGCGCCGGCCTTGAAGGCCGCCCGGTATCGCCCCGGGCCGACCTGCTGGAGGACCAGCTGCCGGGTGCGCATCTCCGGGGTGATGACCACCCCGGCGAGCTGGGCGAACTGGACGAACTGGCCGGCGGCGTCCACGGCATCGACGGTGACGGTCACGTCCCGGCCCCGGAGGTCGGCATAGACCTGGCAGTCGGCGGCCTGGGAAGGCCTGCCGGCCCAGCGGACGAGCTGCTCCCAGAACCGGCCGTAGCCGCCCCACTTGCCGACCCACCTGCTGGCCCAGAGCGACCCTGCGCCGCTGGTGAAGGCCGCCGTCCGTCCCAGGCCCATCTGGGCGCTGGCCAGGAGCGGGTCGCCGTCGGGCGTGGTCAACACGAGCTGGGTCAGCCCGCCCTTGGGCCCGGTCAGCACGTAGCCGTCGAGCTTGGGGAACTCGCCCGGCTTGAAACCGCGAACCAGCTCGCTGAGCGGGTTGACCAGACGCGGGGCGAAGGTCTCCTCCACGATCAGGACCCGGCGCACGACCTGAGCCTCCTTGACGAATATCTGCGGCAGGATGGTCGGGTCCTTCACGTCGTAGCAACGGCCCCCGGTGGCCCGGGCGATGGCGAAGAAGTTCGCCTTGGGGAGGCCCGAGTGCGGGCAAACCAGCACCGTGGAACAGGTGATGCCGGCCTTGCGCATCTTCTTGATGAGCTGCACCTGCGGCGGCGCGGGGTCGCCGTCGGAGATGATGATGATGTGCTTCTGGCCGGCCTTGGCCTTCATCAGGGCGTCGTAGGCGGCCTGCATGGGGACGTGGAAGTCGGGCATGTCGCCCATCTGCATGGCCCGGATCCTGGCCACGGGCGCCTTCTTGTCGCCGACCGCGGCCAGCCGGCCGGGCCGGCCCGGCAGGTCGGCCCGGGTGGGGAAGACCCAGTGCGCCCCGCCCGCGCCCCAACCGTAGTCCAGCACGCCCAGCAGGTCGTAGCGGCTGAGGGCGTTGACGGCGGCGATGGCGACCCTCTTGCCCCAGAAGTTGCCCCGCGGCATCTCGCAGGCGTGCATGATCAGCACCAGCGCCCCCCGCGGCATCTGCTTCTTCTGCGGCGGGTCGGGGTCCACCGGCAGCACCGACGCCAGCGGCGAGCCGATCCACCCCCCCGCCCCGAACGACCTGGGTCCGCCCACCATCACCAAGCCCCCGCCCAGCCGGCGCACGTACCGCACCAGCATCTCCTGCTGGCGGTAGGTGAAGTCCGCCTGCTCGGTGTTGACCAGCACCACCGCGTCGGTGGCCAGCAGCCCGGCCAGCGAGTCGGGAAAGCTCCCCGGCGGGCAGTGCCGCACGTCCAGCCCGGCGGCGCGCAAGACGCCCAGCAGGTGCTCGGCGTCCTGCAACCGGCCCACCACCAGCACGTGGCCCGGCCCGGCCACGCAGGTCACCGCCGAGACGCGGTTGTTGCGTTCCAGTTGGTCCTGCCGCGGATCGTCGGCCTTGAAAGTGCACTCGAAGCGGAGGACGCCGCGCTCCGGCAGCGGCAGCGAGATGGTGCGGACGTTGGTCCCCGGCTTGAGCAGCACGGGCATGGCCAGCCCGGGACCGGCCGGGTCCAGGTCCACGGGCCGGCCGTTGAGGCTCAATGTGAGCCGGCCCGAGACCTCCTCGGGCGAGGTGGAACTCAGCACGAACCGCAGGGGAATGGTCTGGCCGCTGCGGGCGGCGGGCGGGGCCACCAGCCGTTTGAAGACCACCTCGCGCCGGTGATGGTAGCGCAGCGGCAGCACGTCGATGGGTATCTTGTTGGCCGCCGCCACGCGGGCCACCTCGGCCAGGTCGCCCCGGGTCTCGTTGCCGTCGCTGATGAGCAGCACCCGCGTGCCCGTGGTCGGCGGGGCGATGGCCATGCCCAACTGCACCCCCTCGGCCAGGGCCGACTCGCTGCCGACCAGGTGGACGTTGCGCAGCGGCACCTCCGTCGCTGACGACGGCAGCCGGGTGATCATGGCGGTCTCGGCCACGTCCACCACCGCCAGCCGGTCGCCCGGGGGCTTGTCCCGCACCGCCCGCGCCAGGTACTCCAGGGCCCGCCGCCGGAGGGGCTCCGGCACCGAGCCGCTGCGGTCGAATACCACGATGAGGCTCAGGTCCTTCTGGCTCTGCGTGGCCATGGGGCGGGCCAGCGCCACGGCCAGAACCGCCACCACCAGCGCGCGGAGCACCACGGCCGACCAGCGCCGCGCCCGGCCAAGCTGGCCCAGGCTGCGCAGCGCCAGCCACACCACCGGCACCACCAGCAGCCCGCCCAGCAGCCACAGCGGACGAGCAAAGCGAAGCCCATATGTCGCAGTCAGAAGTCCCATACCTGCAGCCGGTTGTTACCGCCGTCCACTATAATGGCTCGCCCGCGGCTGTCTATCGCCACGCCCCAGGGGCAGGCCAGTCGCCCCAGCCGCCGGCCCGGGCCGCCCCAGGTGCCCAGGGACTCACCGGCCGGACTGAACAACTGCAACCGGTTGTTGCCGTACTCGCAGACCAACAGCTCGCCTCGCCGCCGCAGGGCCAGGTCGTACGGATACCGCAGCCGGCCACGCCCCGCCCCCGGCGAGCCCATGCTGCCCAGCAGCCTTCCGGTGAGTGTATAGATGACGATACGGTGATTGGCGGCGTCGGCCACGTACAGCCGGCCACGGCGGCCGTCCACGGCCAGGGCGGCGGGCCGGGAGAACTGTCCCGGGCCCGACCCGGGCGACCCGAAGCTCGCCAGGAACCGCCCCCCCGGCGAGAAGATGCTCACCCGGTCGTTGCCGCCATACTCGCTGACGTACATCCGCCCGTCCGGGCCGAAGGCCACGTCCGTGGGAAATATGAAGCGTCCCGGCCCGGTGCCGAACCGGCCGATGGTCCGCAGCAGCTCACCGGCCGGCGAGAACACCACCACGCGGTGGTAGTGCGTGTCGGCCACGTACAGGTTGCCGTCCGGGCCGACGGTCAGCCCGGTGGGCTTGCCCGCGGCGGTGGCGGGCATGCGGAACTCGCCCAGCCACCGGCCCCGCCGCGAGAGATGCTGTATCCGCCCGGTCTTGTCCACCACGTAGAAGCTGTCATCGGCAGCGACCGCGATGGCGCGCGGATAGATGAACTCGCACCGGCCCCGGCCCGTCCGGCCAATGGCGGCCCGGACCTTCGGCTCGCCGTCACCGGAGCCACAGCCCGCCAAGGCAAGCAGCACCAGGCAGGCCACCACCGGCGCCGACGACGCCCGCCGCAGCAGCCCCAACAGCACCGCCAGCAGGCCCCACAGCAACAGGTACGCGCCCACCAGCACCAGGCACGACGCGATCACCTGCTGTTCCGAGAGGTAGTGCATCTGATTGACCAGACGCTGGGCGAAGGTGCCCGCCCCCGCCGGCAGCACCACCATTGTGGCCGACAGCTCCGTCATCCCGAACATCACCACCGCCAGACCCACGCCGACAGCGGCGGCCCAGCTCCTCGGCAGGTGCACGTGCCACCAGGTCCGCGGCCACGATGCACCGTCCACCGACGCCATCTCGCCCAACCGCCCAGAGGCCGAATCGCCCACCACGGCCAGGCCCACCAGCGACAGGCCGGCGAACCGCGCCGCCAGCGCCGCCGAGACCAACATCCATCCACCGCCCGGGCCCGTCCCCAGGCCCGCCAGGCAGGCCAGCCTCAACAGGCCCACGCCGATGACCGAGCCCGGCAGGAAGGCCGCCAGGAGGATCGTCACCTGCATCAGCACGGCCAGGGCGGCCCCGGCCCGGCCCGCACGCCGAAGGCCCAGCGCCGAGGCGGCCATCCACATCGCACCGGCGGAGCCCACCACCGCCGTCAGCGCCGAGACCGCCAGCTCCTCACAGTGTACCGCCAGGAACTGCCCGAACGCCCCCCCGCCGGTCACGCCCGCCACAAGCAGCCCCAGCGGCGCAGCCAGAGACAGCCCCGCCAAGACCGCCAGCATCGCCCACCGCAGCCAGCCCTGCCTGAACCGAGGCGGACCCGTCGGCACGCGCGTGGACCAGTCCGCAGCCTCCCGCCACAGCAGCAGGGCCGCCGCCGCCGAGGCCAGCACCATGGGCCAGGCCGCCCGGGCCACGGCCGACGACGAGCCGGTCCACTCGTACAGCACCGCCAGCTCCGTGCCCAGCGTCCGCACCCCGGCCAGGTGGAAGGTCCCGAACTCCGACAGGCAAAGCACGAAGCACACGGCAAAGGCCAGCGCCGCCGGCCGGCGCAGCAAGGGCCAGAGCACGTGCCGGAAGCGCCCCGCCGGCTTCGCCTCCAGATGGGCGCTGCTCAGCACGTCCGCATCCAGCCCGCGCCAGCCCTGGGCCAGCAGCAGGGCCGCCAGCGGCCAGTACCACAGCACCAGCACCGCTGCCGAGGTGGCCGCCCCCGCGGCCTGAGCGGCCGGGGGCCTGTCGGCCAGGTACGCCCCCAGCGCAGTCGTCGGGCTCAGCAGCAGGGCCCAGGCGTAGTACAGCACGTAGCGGGGCAGCAGCAGTGGCAGCAGCAACAGGCCCAGCAGGACCGACCGGCCACGCCGGGCCGTGCCCAGCAGCCGACCCGGCACCCAGCCCAGCAGCACCGCCACGCCGGCCAGGGCCGCGGCAAGCAGGAAGGACTTCAGGGTCATCGCCCCCAGGGCCAGCCCCGGCGCCGAGGTTGGTGCCGAGACATCGGGAAACGCATACAGCACCACCAGCGGCGAGACCACCAGCACGCCCCAGGCCGCCACGCCCGGGGCCGACAGCAACCAGACTGACCGCCCCGGGCGGCTCAGCGGAGGATCTCCCGCGCCGCGCGGACGGCTTCGGCCAGCCGATCCGCCACCGCCTGGTAGTCCACCTTCAAGACCCGCGGTATGCGGTATTGCTCGAAGCGCCCGGCCAGCGAGGCCCGTACCGGCGTGTTGTGCGAGTCGCTGCGGGCCAGCATCTCCTCGACCCGCGCCGAGAGCAGGAAGGCGACCAGGGCCTTGGCCTCCGCGGGGCGGGCAGCGCCGCGAACCAGGGCCACGGTGTTGGGGATGACCAGCACCCCGTCACCGCCCTGGTCGAGGAAGTTCATCGCCACCGGCCAGCCATTGCGCCGGGCGGCGTACACGTCGTCCGTGTCGGTCAGGCAGATGTCGGCCTGTCCGCGCGCCACGGAGCGCACGGCGCTGGAGTTGCCGTCCACCAGCCGGATGCCGTTGGCCTTCAGGCCGCGGAGGATCTCCCGGGCCCGCTTCGGCCCGTAGTGGACGAACCAACTGGCCACGTCCCCGCCGGTGGTGCCGAACTCCGGTGCGGCCATGACCAACCGCCCGCGCCACTTGGACTCAAGCAGGTCCTCCAGCCTGCGGGGTGCCTCCTCCGGCCGCACCCGGCGAGTGTTGTAGGCGATGACCCGGGCACGCAGGGCAAAACCGTGCCAGCGCCGCTGCGGGTCAGCGAACTGGGCGGGCAGGTCCTGGGCGGCCTGGGGCAGGTGGGGCTCCAACAGGCCCTCGCGGGCCAGCCGGATGGTGTAGAAGACCTCCGACGACCAGAACACATCGGCCGCCGGCCGGCCCGAGCGGGCCTCGCTCCGCAGCCGCTGCACCAGGCCCACCGTCTTGCTGGCCTCGGTGTCGTAGCGGGCCAGGACCTTTATGCCCGTGTGCCTCTCGAAGGCGGCCACCACGGGCTCGGCGATGTTCTGGTCCACCGAACAGTACAGCACCACCTGCCGGCCCCGCGAGCGGGCACCGCGCCGACAGGACGCACCGAGCCCGGCCAGCAGGATGCACGTCAATGCCGCCAGTGGTATGCCCAGGCGCCTGTGCAGCATGACAGTTTTCCCGAGCCAAGGTCCGCAGCCGGCGCGGCGCCCAGGTCGCGCCGCAACTCCGGCCGACCGCCCCCCGGCCGGCCCGTCACTGTGCGGGCTTGGCCATCTCCCCGAAGTATTTCTTCACGGCCGATTGATACTGGCGGGGAACCTGGTTGTCGCTGATGGCCTCGGCGGCTCGGTCGCGGGCGGCCTCGACCACCGCCCGGTACTTGCGCCTGGCCTGGCCCTTGACCTGCGGGCCCTTGAAGTACCAACTGGCGATGACGGGCCCGGCCGAGGGCTTGTTCTTCACCCCGGTCTTCTTCAGGCCGGTGGGGCTCTCCGGGCCGGTGGCACGCCTGCCCCAGGCCCGCGCCCAGGGCCCCCCCGGCGGCGCGTCGGGCTCGTTGCCCGCCAGGCCGGGGCCTGAACCGCAGGCCCGACCCAACAGGGCGATGGCGTCTTCTATGTCCCCCAGTGCGGCGTCCGCCCGCGACAGCCGGTCCGCCTCGGCCTCCAGATCCTCCAGGTCCTCTACCAGCCCCACCAGCCCGGCCGGCACGAGCTCGCCCTGAACGAGCCCGGCGGCGCACCGGCCCAGCTTGTCCGCCAGGGCGCGGCACAGACTCGCGGCGTTGTTGCAGGCGCGGGCCTTTTTCATCAGCTCCTCGATCTCTTCGTCGGTCAGCCCGGCGTCCTTGAGGGCCTGGCGAAGGCCCTGCTCGTCAAGGTCGGCGAGCTTGCTCTCGCAGCCGGCACGCTTGAGTGCCTCCCGCAGGGCCTTTCGCTGTTCCGCCAGTCGCTTCAACTGCTTGGCGAGGTCCTCCATCTGTTCTGTCAGGGCGCGGCGGTCCTTTTTTGACAGGGCGCCGGCCTGGAGTTTGCTGCGCAGGTCCTGGAGGAGCTGCGAGGCCCGGCCAAAGTCGCCCCGGGCCAGGGCCGCGTTGAGTTGATTGTCCAGCCCCTGCGGACTGGCACGGAGACGCTTGAGCATCGATTGCAGCTCGGCGCCAGCGCGCGCTCGTGGATGCTTCTTCATTTCCTTGACGCGCTCGGCCAGGCTGCCCAACCTGCGGATGGCCTCACGCCGGACCTGGGCGGCCTCGGTGGGCTGTTGCAGGTCGGCCAGCTTGGCCAACTCCTCCACCAGCGTCTTGTCGCCCAACTGCTGCACGGAGGCCTTCAGCACCTTCACGGCCGCGGAGACCTCGCAACGCGCCCGGGCCAGCTCCTGCATCCGGCGCTGCCGCTGACGGCGCTGGGGCACCAGCCCCAGCAGGTCGATGTCGGGCAGCAACAGGCAGCCGGCAAAGGCCGCCCAAGCCGCCGCCGCCCACAGCCAGCGCCGCGTCGGCCTTACCGGGAAGTGCCCCCCCAACTGGAGGACCTCGGCTCGGTGGCGGGCCTCTTCCCGGGCCGCCGCCGCGAACGGGTCGTCGCTGCCAGCCAGTGCCACGGCCGTGCTGAAGCGCTCCCGGGCGCGCAGGCGCTCATCCAGCAACAGGGCCGACTGCATGGGCGTGGGCCGCCGGAGGTACCAGACCACCAGGGCCACGGCCAGCGCCGCCCCCACCGCCGCCGGCACGTGCCAGGGAGCAAGGAATCGCACCGCCAGGGCGCGCTCGGTGAAGGCCGCCACAGCGGCGGCCGCACCCGCCACGGCCAGGGCCGCCCCCGCTTGCCGCAGCAGCACGTTCAAACTCAGCCGGCGACGCACGCTGCGGAGCTTTCGTTCAAACGCCCTTCTCACGGCCCTGCCCTTTCGGCCCGAGTTGCTCATCACCCATGTTCGCCTACCGGGGGGCGGATTGCAAGGGCTTTCGAGCTCGCCCGCGGGCAGCCCAAGGCCGGCCGCCCCGGG
>MVCS01000004.1 GCA_002049885.1 Planctomycetales bacterium 4484_123
ACCCGCCCCGCCCGGCCTTGACCGGCACGAGCATCATCTTGACCCAACCGGCGTGCGGGCCCCATGCCACCGGCCCGAAATCGCCCGTGGCGAATTGCGGGGCGATCACCTCGACCCGGCCGACGCGCCCGGCGGCCGTACGCTCCGGGGCGATCACCTCCGGAGCCGACCACGACCCGCCCGCAGCCTTCCGGCTGACCCACACCACGGTGCTCTGGCCCTTCGCGTCGGTGGCCGTCTTTCTGCCGATGCACAGCAGCGCCGAGCCGGCGGCGACCAGCCTGGCCGGGCCCTGCTCGGGCGGGGAGTCCTCCAGCCATTTGCCGTCCTCGGCCAGGCGATAGACCCTTCCGCGGAAGATCACGTAGATGGTCTTCGAGTCCACTGTGGTGGCCGCGGCGGGCCCGCCGAAGCGGCGAACCACCAGCCTGGGGGCCGACCACACCTGCCCGTCGAAGTGGCTCCACACAAGCGTCTCGCCCCGGCCCCAGATGCAGGCCACGTGCCGGCCGTAGGGAACCAGCGCCAGGTTCGTGTGCGGATGCACATCGCCCACCCGGCCATTGGCCCGCTCCGGCGGCGGGGTCAGGCCGGGCAAATCGGACCACAAGGTCACGCCGACCGGCAACGGCTGCTTCCACTGCGTGGGCCTGTCGAAATAGACCAAGGCGTTGGAGTCCGGGTCGAGCCAGGTCCGCCCGCCGTCGGCCGCCGCCGCCAGGCATGCCGAGCACACCGCCGCCGGCTGAGATTATCGGCTTGACGGATTGGGCCCGTTGGCCTACAATGGTTGCGTAGGATGGTTCAATTTGCATGCAGATGCATGTAGGGTTCGACAGAGAAAGAGAGGGTTTGGATCTTGTTTTTGGAGGATCGGGAAATGCGATTTTCACGTCTTTTGGCGGTCTTGGTCGTGGTCGTCGGTCTCGGCGCCGGGGCTGCGGTGGCCGATGTAATCATGCTGGATTTTAACGGCACCAACGGTCCCACTCAAGAGGGCTGGCTGGGGGTGGGTGTGGGCAACCGCTTGGATAACGGCACGGCGGTGGACTGCGGCGGGGGCGTGCTGGCCGGGTTGAAGGCTTGGGCCACGATGACGGGCGGGGACCGCCAGACGCAGACGGCCGACAACCCGGACTTGCTGCGCGACTTCATGGAGTTCACTTCGTATGCCGGCAACCACGACGACGTGGGCTTTGGGCTGACGGGCCTGCAACCCGGCGACTATTACGTGACGGTCATCTCCGGCGACGCGAATTATTGGGCGTCGGGCGACCGCGTCGACCTCAACGGCGTCATCGCGGAGTTGCCCGACTGGCCGACTCCCACGACCTCGGCCACGCTCGCGGGTCTCAGCCTGACCGTGACGGTCACGGTGGGCGGTGACGGCGTACTGGCCCTCCGGCGAGTTCTGAGGGAGGGAGGAGGGGCCTACTGGTTCGGCAAGCTGGCCGGCCTGAAGGTCGAGCCCGTGCCGGAGCCGGCGGCGGTGGCGCTGCTGGTCATGGGTGCCGGGGCCTTGCTGGCCAGGCGGCGGCGCAGGTAGTCTTCTCAGGGTCAGATGGATTTCCGAATTCCCCGCCGCCCGGTCGTCAGGCCGGGCGGCTTCCTTGCGCCAAGGCCGGGCGGTTCGGGCGGGGAGGCGTTCTCGGGCACTCCGCCAGGCGGGACCGGACGAGGTGGTCTTCCTCAGGCCTCCCGCCAGTCGAACTGCACGCCGATGGCCTTGTCCTTCTCTTCAATCAGCATGCGGTACATTTCCGGGCCCTGGGTGTAGGGCACGCGGTGGGTGACCACGGGGGCGGGGCGGATCATGCCGGAGAGCATCATCTTCATGATGGCGGCGTAGTTGGCCCAGTCGCTGTCGTAGGGATAGTCGCTGTGGTAACAGTGGCCGGCGCCGACCATGGTCTGGTTGGATTTCTGGAAGTGGCTGTAGAGGTCCAGCTCGGCCTTGCCGTGGATGCCGCCGAGCACGACGATCCGGCCCTCGTCGCGGGTGACGGCGGGCAGCGAGCCGATGACCTTGGGCGTGGCGGTGGCCTCGATGGCGGCGTTGACGCCCAGGCCGTCGGTCAGCTCGCGGATGCGTGCGGTGACGTCCTCGCTGGCCGGGTCGATGGCCACGTCGGCGCCCATCTTCTCCGCCACGTCCCGACGGGCGGCGACCGGGTCCACGGCGATGACGGTGGCGGCCCCACTGAGCTTGGCCAGGTGGGTGGCGAACAAGCCGATGACGCCCTGGCCGAAGACGGCCACCGCGTCGCCCAGGCGGACGCGGGCGGCCCGGACGCCGCGCAGGCTGATCGCCAGCAGCGGCGTGCACACGGCGTCGGTGCCGGGCAGGTCATCGGGCACGGGCCGGCACTGCTCCTGCGGACAGTCGATCATGGCGTAGTGGGCCAGTGAGAACAGCACCCGCTGGCCCAGCTCCAGGTCCGCGACGCCCTCGCCCAGGCCGACGACATGGCCGATGGCGATGTAGCCGGTCATGCGCGGGAAGGGGCGCTCCTGGGAGTGGGTGCCCTGGATGGTGTGCAGCTCAGTGCCCGTGGAGACCATGGAGTACTGGGTCTTGAGGCGCACGTGGCCCGGGGCGAGCCGCTCGAGCTGTCTTTCCTTTATCTCCACGGTGTTCAGGGCCGTGGCCATCAGGCACTTCGTTACGCACGGGGCGGTGTTGTTCTCGGGCATGGGTTTTTCTCCTGAGCCACAGAGGGCACAAAGAACACGAAGGACACAAAGAACAACAAGAGCACGAAACATGCAAGTAGCGAGGGCGAGACGAATTCCACAACCGAGTCAGAGAAACCAATGACCTATGGGGCCGGGCATTTTCGGGGATGAGGCCGGAGGTGTCGCTCACCACACGAATCTCTTGATTCCCTTCTTGAGGACTTGGCGGCGGAAGTTGATGAGGAGGCCGCCCCGGTAGCCCGTGGCATGGAGGCAATCGATTAGCCCTGCTTCGTGGATTGGCAGCAGCGCGCCCACCGCTTTCAGTTCAATTACTCCCGGTTCGACCAGCAGGTCTGTTCGCTGTCCGGTGACATGCAGGCCCTTGTAAGTCACTGTAATCGGTACCTGCTGACGCACCTCGTATGCCAACGCCTTCTCGTACACACTTTCCAAGAAGCCCGGCCCGAGACGGCGATGAACCTCTATGGCTGCGCCGACGATTTCACGGGTGGCCTGATTCACCTCGGCCGGGACCGGCCTATGCCGACCAGGGCCAACGGTCGAGCCCGGCAAGAGTTCGCTCATGGACATTTTTTCATGTCGTTTGATCCCTCGTGCCCTTTGTGCAATTTGTGGCTCAAATCAAGCTCACCGCTCGTCCCGCTCTGGCCGATTCGTAGATGCCCAGTATCAGCTCCACGGAGCGGCGGGCCTGCTCGACGGTCACCTCCGGCGGCCGGCCATGCGTTATGGCGTCGATGAAGTCTTCGACGGGGCTGGTGAACTCGGGTTGCGGGGGGCATTTCAGCGATTCGATGTTGGTCTCGACGATTTCGTCGTTGACCAGCCAGGCCGAGCCCTCCGTGCCGTGGACCTCGATGAAGTTCCTGTCGTTCTTGGGCGCGACGTTGGTCGTGGTGGTGATGACCGAGCGGACGCCGCCTTCGAACTGGACGATGGCGGCGGCCCAGTCCTCCGTCTGGATGTCGTGGTTCAGTGCGGCGTAGTCGCCGTGGACCTTGACCGCCCTGCCGGCGAACCAGGTCAGCAGGTCCATGAGGTGGGCACCTTGGTTCATGAGCGACCCGCCGCCGTCCATTTCCCAGGTCGCGCGCCAGCCGCCGCGGTCGTAGTAGGCCTGGTCGCGGAACCACTTCAGGCGGACATCCACCATCAGCAGTCTGCCGAACTGCCCGGCCTCAATGGCCTTCTTGACCGCCCGGTGGGCCGGCACCCAGCGCATCTGGTAATTCACGCCGCACAGCACGCCGGCGTCGGCCACGGCCCTTTCGATGGCGTCGATGTGTTCCAGAGTGATGTCGATGGGCTTGTCAATGAGCAGGTGCACCCCGTGCTTGGCGGCCACCACGGCCTGCTGATGGTGCACGCCGCTGGGGGTGCTGATGACCAGCCCGTCCAGTCGTTCGGCGGCGAGCATTTCCTCCAGGTCGAGGTAGCCCTTGGGGTGGGCGTCGATCTCCTCGGCGTAGGTCTTCAGGCGCCACTTGAGCTTCTCGGGGTCGCAGTCGCAGATGGCGACCAGCTCGGCGGAGGCGGATCGGTGTATCTCCGCCCCGTGCGACCCGCCGATGCCCATACCCACCACGGCCATCCTCAGCATCGTTCCACCTCCTCTGCTCGCCGCAGGTCCCCGGCAGGGGCAATCCTACCGGATCGCCCCTGCCAGCGACAGGCCCCGCCGCCGAGGATGCGGATTTCCAGGCAGGCCCGCAAAAGCGAGCGAAGCTGGTGTAAGATGGAATGTGCTGACAGGAGGCGACGAATGAGTTGTTGTGCCAACGGTCCAAGGTCCACGATTCGCATCGGGCACGTCGAGGTGGGACGGTTCATCGTGGGGCACAATCCGCTTTGCGGCAACAGCCACATCTCCCGCGAGCTGAACGAGGAGATGTCGGCCTATTTCACCGACCAGAGCGTCGTGGCCCTGTACCGCCGGGCCGAGGCCCTGGGCGTGCGGACCTTCATGATTCGCGGCGATTACCGCATGCTGCACTGGGTGGAGCTGTACCGCCGCGCCGGGGGGACCATGAACGTCGTGGGCCAGACCGCCAGCGAGATGCACGACATCTTCGTGAACATACGGGTCATGGCCGCTGCCGGGGTGGAGGCCATCTATCACCACGGCACGCAGACGGACAAGTTCTGGCGCGAGGGCCGCATCGACGAGACGCTGGACTATCTCAAGTGCATGCGGGACTGCGGCGTGGCCGTCGGGCTGGGTACCCACCAGCCGGAGGTCATCGACTACGCCCAGCAGCACGGCTGGGACGTGGACTTCTACATGGCCTGCTTCTACAACATCTCGCGCGTGCCCAGGGAATCGGCGGCGGTGACGGGGGTCATCCAGTACGACGAGGAAATCTACCTGCCCGAGGACCGCGAGGCCATGTGCCGGACCATTCGGGGCCTGGAGAAGCCGGTGCTGGCGTTCAAGGTGCTCGCCGCCGGGCGGAACTGCTCCACGCAGGAGGACGTCAAGGCGGCCTTCGCGTATGCCTACACGCACATCAAACCTGCCGATGCGGTGGTGGTGGGGCTGTTTCCCAAGCACATCGACCAGCTCGCCCTGGACTTGCAGTACGCCGAGGAGGCTTGCCGAGCGGCGGCCAAGGAGATTTGACCCGGAACCCGGCCGGTGCGGGGCCGGCGCGTGCGCTTCCCGCTTGCGAAGGGGGCAGAGGAAGCGCTGAGCGGCGTGTCGGGGAGTCTGCTCCCGGCTGGTGAGCGGGGTTTCACATCCATCTGGGCAGGGAGTAGTTCACCTGATAGTTCGAGAGGTTCGGGCCGGGGCGGATGGGGGCGTAGCGCCGGCGGCGTCTGGGGGGGCGGTCCTTGGGGCCGTACACGTGCAGTCGATGCTCGTCCCAGACGACGAGCTGGTCCACTCCCAGGCCCAGGACGTCGTGGACCTCCAGGTACTTGCCCGGGCGGTCGTCGTTGGGGAAGGGCACCACCAGATCGAAGTGTTCGTCCCAGAGTCCGCCGTCGCCGTGGCGGGGGCTGAAGGCGATGAGTTCCCGGCCGTCGCCGGTCCAGTTCACCGGCTGGCATACGCTGCCGGCGGCGTAGCGCTCGACCTTTCGCAGGATGTGGTCGTCGGCGTCCATCAACACGATGATGCCCTCGTTGCCGTGGTAGGTCACGATGACGCGCTGGAGGTCGGGCAGCTCGGGGACGAACTTGGCCAGCGAGAGGTGCTGGACGTGGCCGAGGTGTACCTCACTGAGGGGCCCGCCGGAGCGCTCGTCGATGAAGCCCGCCTCGCCGCAGGGGTGCAGGATGTGGCGGACGCCGAAGCAGTCCACGTAGCTGAAACAGGCGTCGGGGTGGTCGCCCAGGTACAGCCGGCCTATGAGACGCCCACGGGAATCCACGCGCGAGTAGCCCAGGACGACCTCGTCCCGGCCGTCGCCATTGATGTCGCATGCGTAGGGGTAGTGCCCGGTGTTGCAGCGGTGATGCCAGAGCACCTTGAGCGTCCGGCCGTCGATGGCCCAGGCGTTGTGGTAGCGGTCCTTGACCAGCAGGTCGCCGTATGGGTGCCTGCCGGTGAAATTGCACAGCCTCAGTGCGTCCGGGATGAGCCTGGGCACATCGTCGTGGTGACCGTCGCCCCAGTACATGTTGATCTCGTCCCAGAACGGTTCCATCTTCATCGTCCGTGGCGTAGGGGCCTTCTGCCTGGTCCGGCCGGTGAGGGGGTCGAGTATTTCCAGCCAAGGCCCGAAGGCGGCGACGACCTCACAGCCCCTGCCCCGGTCGGCGGCCTGGAAGGGCAGGTCGGCGGTTATGTCGCTGCTGTCCGGCCGGATGCGCCCGCGCCGCCAGAGCACCTGCCCATCGAGGTTCAAGGCGGAGAGCTGGGCGATCTTGCTGTAGCTCCACTTTCGCCCCCGGTGATGAGTGGGCACGGCGAAGAGGATTTCCTGCCGGCCGTCGCCGTCGAGATCGGCGAAGCGTATCTGCCGGCCTATGGCGTGGCCGCGGACGTCGATCTCCGCCAGCAGCTCCATTTGGGGGAAGGCCCGGCGCTTGCGGGCCACCTTCACGGCCCGCTGCTTGCGGTCCCTGGCGATTCGCCCGGCCTCGGCCTTGGTGGTCTTGACGGTGACGGTCCCGAAGGACGCCGGCCCCGCCGACCACAGGCCGATGCCGCCGGAGGTGATGCACCCGTCCCGGGCCTTTAGCACGGTGCTGCCTGCCCGGGCCGTCAGCCGGTCGCCCTCGACCCGGAGGGTCACGGTCAGGGGCCGGCGAGGGGGCTTGAGCGGCTCGCAGGCCAGCACGGTGACGGTGCCTTCCAGCATGCGCAGCAGCTTGAACATGCCCGATTCGAAGCAGGCGGCGTAGAAGTCGCGGTTGCTGCGGTAGCGGGCCACCAGGCCCGTGGGGAAGTTGCTGCGGACGGTCAGCTCGGCGCTGATGCGGAAGTCCCGCCAGGGCTCCTCGCCGCGGGTGAGCACCACCGCCAGCCCCCAGCCCCCGGCGCGCCGCGGCAGCACGAGCTTCCGGCCGGGCCGGCCGGCGCGGACCTCGAAGGGAGAATGGTCCTGGTCCACCCCCCGGCCGGCGTTGGCGTTGTGGTACCAGCCATGGGGATTCGCCGGGACCACCATGGCCATGTATTCCCCGCGGGCGGTGTTGTCCCGGTGCAGCGGGCCGAGGGGAAACGCCGACCAGTCTTCCTTCATCAAGGTCACAGCGTAGGACTTGCTCACGGCCGGACCTCTGCGGCAGCAGCCCCGCCCCGCGGCAAGGGCCGCTGTCAGTTCGCATGTTCGACTCGTCCCTGCCCGCCCAGGGGGCTAATCCGCCGGCGGCGGCGGGGCGGGCGGATAGTCCTTGCCGGCCTCCTCGGCCCTGACCGGCCGGCCGCCGGCGGCGATGGAGCGGTTGGCCAGGTCGGCGATAAGCACCGCCCGGCGAGCCTCCTTCGGGTGGGCCCGCTGGAGCGGGTGCGAGCCGGGCAGCCCAAGGATGTCGGCAATCAAGCAGACGTCCGCGCCGCCGTGGCCGTGCTCGACGTAGTCATCGGCGGGGAGCTGACCTTCAACGGGCTCGGGCCTGAGGGAGACGTCTTCCATCTTGCCGCCGAGCTGCCCCATGCGAAGTTGCGGCTCGCGGGACTGCATCTCAAGCCGGCCCCTGGTGCCGGTGAAGTTGAAGTAGCAGTACTCCTCCGGCGCGAAGGCCACCTGGGTGAAACTGGCCAGGGCCCCGCCGGCGAAGCGGATGTTGAGGGTCTCGTGGTCGTTGATGGTGTGGCGGTCAGAGAAGACGCAGCGGTCGCGGATGTAGCCGTCCTCGGCCTCGCAGTCCCGGTAGATCCGCCGGCGGACGCCGTCCCACTTGTCCATGTCGAAGTAGTGGGGGCAGTCCCGGCCAATGGGGCATTCGCTACAGCGCTCGCCGTGGTTCAGGTCGGGCCGGGGCCGGTAGAAGCCCCGTCCGCCCCACGCGGAGACCTCCACCGGCTCGTCGTCGATGATCCAGCAGATGAGGTCGAGCTGGTGGCAACACTTGTGGGTCAACAGCCCGGCGGACTTGGAGAAGTCAGAGTGCCAGCGGTGGAAGTAGTCCCCGCCGTGGCTGTAGCTGAGCACCTCGGCGGCCTCTATGTGAAGCACCTGGCCGATGGCCCCCTCGCGGACGAGCTGGGCGGCCCTCAAGGCCCGCGGGTGGTAGCGGGCATTGTGCCCGACGATGACCTGCCGACCGGTTCGCTCCATGGCCTGGAGGATCTGGTCGCACTCCCAGGCGCTGGTGGCCAGCGGCTTGTCCACTACCACGTTCAGGCCGGCTTCGAGGGCCTCCACCACGACCTTGGCGTGGGTGAAGTCCGGCGTGGTGACGATGCACCAGTCCGCCCGGGCCTGCTCCTGGGCCTCGCTGACCGTGCGGGCCAGGACCAGTTGCGGCATCTTCAACTCCCGCGCGCAGGCCTGGGCCCGGGAGAGATTGGCATCGACCAGCCCGACCAGCTCGGCCCTGTCGGTGAAACCGGGCCGGCTCTTGCCCTCCCAGCCCGTCAGGCCCTTGGCGAAACACCCCAGCCCGCGGTTGCCCGTGCCCGCGATGATGAACTTGGTCTTCACTACTTGGTCCTTTCTCACAAGGCCGACGCGACGGGCCCGCTCGCCCGGCCCGTTCGCATGGGCGGGGATGATACCACTTTTCCAACCGTTGACGCAAAGCACCTTTGCCCGTAGCATGAAAGGCAACCTGCCAGTGAGGCCTTCGTAGGAGAAGAGAAAGACCGCATGGGCAAGACCGAACCGATCGAAATGGAAGCACTCGTCGTCGAGGCCCTCCCGAACGCCATGTTCCGCCTGGAGGTGCAGATGGGCGAGAGGAAACACCAGTTGATCGGGCACATCTCCGGGCGCATGCGGCGGAACTACATTCGCATCCTCCCCGGCGACCGCGTGCTCATCCAGGTCAGCCCGTACGATCTCAGCAAGGCCCGCATCGTTTACAGGCAGCGCTAGTCGCTGGCTGTCAGTCCCAGACGCCGACTCCGGCGACCACGGCCCCGCTGACCCGCCGATTCCTCCGACCTTCCCAGGCCCCGGTGCCTAGACGTCCCCGTCGCTGGTCCAGTTCACGTAGGCCTTGTTCAGAACGATTTCCCTGATTCGCTCGGGCCTGGTGACCGGCCGGTCCGTCTCTATCCAGAAGCGGTTCAGGTGGTCCACGGCATGGGTGTCGCCGGCGTTGACCAGGGGCAGGTCGAGCCGGTCGGCCGCCTCCTTGGCGAGCGCGGCCAGCTCCGGCGGATGGTTCCTGCTGAGGTACTCCAGGGCGTCCGGGCGGAGGCCCTCGTCCAGCATGGCGGCCCGGCCTTCGTACCTGAAAGGGTGGGCCAGGATGGTCAGGTGTCCTTCCGCGCGGGCCTTGGCCAGCACCTCGGCGGGCTCGGTGATATCCAGATACGTCGGGTCGGTCGTGCCCAGGATCAGCAGGTGCTGGAACGGGCTGCGCGTGATGGTCAGCTCCACGCCCGCAAACAGCCTGATGTCCGGGAAGCCCCGTTGAAGCTGCTCGATTTCCCAGTCCGACCAGACGACGTCGTGCTCGGTGAGGAAGACGGCCCCGTAGCCGAGCTGGACCATGCGACCGACCAGTTCGGCAGGTGTGCTCCTGGCACAGGGACTGTACCGGTTCGTGTGGCAGTGAAGTTCTATCTTCATTTCCTGCGACTCAACCAGCCAAGGACCTCGCCGCCGCGGCGAGCGTGTCATTCTATTGGACGGCCCGGCGCACGTCCAAGCCCTCCCCCGGCCCGTGCCGTTCAAGACAGCGTGGGCGTCACCTCCGGCCCAGCCTCCCGGCCACCTCGGCCGCGGGCGTCGGGGTTGAGCATCCGGGGCGTTTGGTCGTCCCTGGTGCTGTTGAGGAACTTGCAGGGCCTGCGGGCGGAGAGCAACCTAGAACTCCGCCGACCTGGGCGTGCGGGGGAAGGGGATGACGTCGCGGATGTTGGCCATGCCGGTGGCGAACTGCACGGTGCGTTCCAGGCCCAGGCCGAAGCCCGCGTGGGGCACGGTGCCGTAGCGGCGCAGGTCCAGGTACCACCAGTAGGCCTCGGGGTCGATGCCGGCGCCCCGCATGCGCTCGGTGAGCACCTCCAGCCGTTCCTCGCGCTGCGAGCCTCCGATGATCTCACCCACCTTGGGCACCAGCACGTCCATGGCGGCGACGGTCGGGCCCTGGGGCGGCGGCGAATCGTTCAGTCGCATGTAGAAGGGCTTGATTGACGCGGGGAAGTCGGTGACGATCACCGGCCGCTTGAAGCTCTGCTCGGTCAGGAAACGCTCATGCTCCGTCTGGAGCTCGGCGCCCCAGGTGGGCGGGTACTCCCACCGCCGCTGGGCGCGCTGGAGTATCTCTATCGCCTCGGTGTACGACAGGTGGACGAACTCGCTGGAAACGATGCCGGTGAGGGTCTCGATGACGGTCGAGTCGATGCGCTGGTTGAAAAAGGCCATGTCCTCTGCGCAGCGTTCCAGGACGGCCCGGAAGATGGACTTGAGGAACTCCTCGGCCAGGGCGGCATCGCCTTGCAGGTCGCAGAAGGCCATCTCCGGCTCGACCATCCAGAACTCGGCCAGGTGGCGCGGCGTGTTGGAGTTTTCCGCGCGGAACGTGGGCCCGAAGCTATAGACGTTGCCGAGGGCGCAGGCGTAGGCCTCCAGCTCCAGTTGCCCGGAGACCGTCAGGTTCGTACGCCGGCCGAAGAAGTCCTCCTGTTCGTCGCCCCGGCCCGGTTCCAGGGTGGTCACGCGGAAGAGCTGGCCCGCCCCTTCGCAATCGGAAGGGGTGATGATGGGCGTGTGGACGTACAGGAACCCGCGGGACTGAAAGAACTCGTGGATGGCGGCGCAGATGGTGTTGCGGACGCGGGCGACGGCCCCAAAGGTATTGGTCCTGGGCCGGAGGTGAGCCTGCTTCCGCAGGAACTCGAAGCTGTGCCGCTTGGGCTGGATGGGATATCTCTCGGGGTCGGCCCGGCCGATGACCTGCACTTCCGAGGCACGGAGCTCCACCGTCTGGCCCCTGCCCTGGCTGGGCACGAGCTGCCCCGTGACCGCCACCGAGCAACCGGCCGAGAGGTGCACGACCTCGCTGCGGTAGTTCGGCAACTGCTCGTCGGCGACCACCTGGATGCACGCCAGGGACGAACCGTCGTTGAGCGTGATGAAGCTGAAGCCCCCCTTGCTGGTGCGGACCGTTCTGACCCAGCCGGCCACGGTAATCTCCGTGCCCGTCGCCACGCCGGTGAGCGCTTCCTTGATCGGGACCCTTTTCATCTCGCCTCTCTCCCGGGCGGGCAATCATCACCCCCGGGGGCTTGCATGTCAACTCGGCCGGGGCCATTATGTAGGAAGGGAACGGGGTATTCTGGGATCAGGGACGATCGACGGTGAAGCTCAATCCACGATGGGGTCTGGCCGGGAGCGGGGTATTGGTCTTTCTGCTGGCCGCTACGCTGCTGGCAACCAAGCGCAAGGTCGCCAGCCGACGGTCCGGGCGGCGCGAAGCGTTCGGGCCCGATCCCGCTCCACGCGGCATTCCGCTGCCGCCGCTGGCCTCGCCGCGAGTGCTGGTCGAGAAGTCGGCCCACCGGCTGACGGTGTACGACGGCCAGCGCCCGGTCAAGTGCTATCGAGTGGCCGTCGGGGGCGGCAAGGGCGATAAGGTCCGCGAGGGCGACCGCTGCACGCCCGAGGGGGAGTTCATCGTCTGCGTCAAGAACCCCCAATCAAGTTTCACGCGGGCGCTGGGGCTCAACTACCCCAACATCGAGGACGCCCGGCGGGGGCTGCGCGACGGGCTCATCACGCCTGCCCAGCACGACGCCATCGTCGCCGCCGCCCGCGCCGGGCGGCGCCCGCCATGGGACACGCCGCTGGGCGGGGAGATCATGATCCACGGTGCCGGCCAAGGACGCGACTGGACCGCCGGGTGCATCGCCCTCGACGATGGCGAAATCGTGGAACTCTACGAGGCCCTGCCCGTCGGCACGCCCGTCAGAATCGTGCCGTGACTTCCCCCCGAGCCGCCGGGGACAAGAAGCGCGGTTGGCAGTCCATGGCCGAGGGTGCCAGGATCGTGACCCCGCCGATGTCAGCCCCCTGCCCCGCTGTCCCACGCTACCGGCTGGGAGACTCATCCTCCTCGCCCGCCGGCCTGTAGTCGCGCTTGGGCGGCTTGACCACCAGGCCGTTGCGGATGGCGCGGGTGGAGGCGTACACGCGCACGACCTTCCCGTCCACCAGGGCTCGGACCTTCTGGAGGTTGGGTTTGAAGGTCCGCCTGGTCTTGGAGGTCACCTTGACCCCCACGCCGCCCAGTCGCTTCGGCCGGCCACGCCGGCTGTACCGCCTGCCCGCGCGGGTACGCTTGCCCGTAAATACACATCGGCGAGGCATCTGCCGCTCTCCTGCTCCGGTCTATCAAAGGGGCTGGTATTGTATGATGATATCGTCCCGCTGCAAGGGCCATTTTGGAGAATTTGGCCCTGCGGGGGTTGCCAACCTTGGGGTCCTTGCCGCATAATATCGGCCGGACACTGCGAGCACTCGCGGCCGTGGCGGAATTGGCAGACGCGCAGGCTTCAGGTGCCTGTGTCCTTCGGGACGTGGAGGTTCGACTCCTCTCGGCCGCATTTTCTGAGGCGGGGTGCGCGGGCGGGGCCGGGAAATCCCCGGTTCCCTGGCGCATAGTTCCTCGCCGGCAGCCCGCTTGGCGGGCAGCAAGCCGGTGAGATGGGTTTCTTCGCCAGGCAGGGGGTTTCACAATTTCGCTCCATAGGTTACGCTTGGTGCCAGCCGGCGAGGCCCATCGGCCGGAAAGGCCCGAGCATGGAACAGGACGAGCCCCGCGACGTGACCGCCGTGGTATTCAGTCTGGTGGTCCCCGTTCACAACGAGGCGGACGGACTGGAGACCTTTCACGCCCGGCTCCGCGACGCCGCCGACGGCCTGGGCGAGCCCTACGAAATCATCTACGTCAACGATGGCTCCACGGATGGCTCGCTGGAGATCATCCGCCGCCTCCAGGCCGAGGACGACCGCATCAAGTATATAGACCTGTCGCGCAACTTCGGCCACCAGGAAGCGCTGACGGCGGGATACGACTTCGCCAGGGGAGCGGCGGTCATCACCCTGGACGCCGACGGACAGCACCCCACGGACGTCATCGCTGAACTGGCGCGGCGGTGGCGGCAGGGCTACGAGGTGGTCTATACGGTCAAGAAGGCCGATCCGAACGTCTCGGCGCTGCGGCGGCTGGCGGTGCGGAGTGTTTACGGACTCATCCGCTGGCTGTCGGGAATGGACGTGACCGACCAGGCGGACTTCCGGCTGCTGGACCGCAAGGTGGTCGAGGCCCTGCGCCGGACGCGCGAGCGGGCCCGCTTCCTGCGCGGCCTGGTGCGGTGGCTGGGGTTTCGCCAGGTGGCCGTGGAATATGAACCGGCCCCGCGGCTGGCCGGTGCGCCCAGCTACACCTCCGCCAAGCTGGCGCGGATGGGTTCGGCCGGCGTGTTCAACTTCTCCGTGATGCCGCTGCGATGCATCGGCCTGCTGGGCGGGGCGATGGCGGGCGGCGCCATCGTGTACGCGGTGGTGGCCCTGCTGTGCTGGCCCTTTCTGGGCGGGTCGGTGCTGGCCAACCTGGTGGCACTGGCCGTCGGGCTGACCGGTCTTGTGCTGGGCTCGTTGGGCCTGGTGGGCGAGTACATCGGACGTATCTACGAGGAGGCCAAGGACCGCCCCATCTACATCGTCCGGGAGGCGGCGGGCTTCGAGGCAGAGCCAGCTCCCGCCGAGCGGGCCGCTGAAGAGCCCGTCCGGAGCGCCCGGCCGTCCGAACCCAGCCAGATAAGACTGTTCACCTAGTCCCTCCGGGCGGTGGGGCCCTCCGCGTGGGTCATGTCGGGGCCTTGCGCCGTCAGGTCCGCCGGGGATGACCGAGCAGGCGGAGGAGCTCCGGCCCAGAGCGGACGATGCGCCACGGCTTGCCTCCAGGCGGAGGCGGGTTGTCGGCATGGAGCTGACCCGGCCGGCGCCACTGCACCGTCAGCCAGCCCAGCTCGTTGGGGGCGAGAAAGTCCTTGGCGGGATTGTCGCCGACATAGGCACAGGCCCGGTGCGGGACGCCCAGACGGCGACGAATGCGCTCGAAGCCCACGGCCGATGGCTTCCACGCCTGATGGGGTCCCCGGCCACGGTTTCTTGCGGCTGGGGGGCCCTGGCGAGCCAGCTCTTCGGTGAAGACCACCGCGTGGAAGAATCCTTCGAGCCCCAGGGCCGATAGCTTGAGCCTCTGTGCCGGCAGGTAGCCGTCGCTCAGCAACCCCAGGCGCCGACCTCTCCTTCGCAGGGCCCGAAGCAGTTCGATGACTCCCCGGCAGGGCCGGAGCCGCGGCACGTGGGCACGGTACAGTTCCACCAGGGCGGCGATGTCGGCCCGGCTCAGGCCCAGGCCGAAGTGCTCGCTGAGGGCGTCAAAAGTATCACCCCGCCGGCCAGCCTGGAATCGCCGCCACATCCAGCGGGTGAACTCCTCGGGCCGGCCGAGGTGTTCAGCCACGGCCCGGAAGCCGCTGAGGACGTAGTCGCGTTCACGGAAGAGGGTGTCGTCCAGGTCGAAGACGACGGCTCGGATTGCGGTGCCGGTGGCGGGCATGCTGACCGGGAGACTATCGCACTCGCGGGGTGTCGAAGCCGGGCAGCTCCTGGGGGTTCTGGGCCTCGACGTAAACGGCCGAGTCGTACCGCATCATCAGCAGGTTGGGCTTGAACTTTCCCAACTCGGCGGTCACCTCCATTCCCAGCCTCTCCTGAAGCACATACCGGGGCAGGTCGGCCCCGGCGGCGATGGCCAGGGGCGCCCCGCCGCCGAAGCGGGGGTTGATCTCGAAGAAGTGCGCCCGGCCGCCGGGGGGCCGGCGGCACTGGGCGTTGATGACGCCCCAGAGCTCCGGGAGGTTCTCGCCCAGTTTCCTGCCGGCCTCGATGAGCTCCGTGTCGTGGACCGTCAGGCCCTTCTCCACCTCACCGGCGCGGACCAACAATCGCTGGCGCGGCACCACGCAGCGGACCTGGCCGTCGCGGGTGCGGTAGATGTCCAGGGTGTACTCGGCCCCGGGAACGTAGTCCTGCACCAGCATCAGGTCGCCGAACGTGGCCAGGTGGGCGTTGAGCTCGGCCTCGGAGTGGATGACCCCGGTGCCCACCGACGCAGAGCCGCGCACCGGCTTGATGAAGCAGGGGAAGAATGGCCGGGCGCGAAACTGCCCCAGCGTCAGGGTGCGGATGGCCGGCAGGCCGATTTGCTGAAGGAAGCGGCAGGTGCGGGTCTTGTCCCGGCAGGTCATGATCGTCTGCGGCGAGCCGATCATCACCTCGCAGCCTATCGCCTGGAACCTCTCCCGGTGGCGGGCCAGGGAACGCAGGTCCAGGTCGGTCAGCGGGATCAACAGGCCGATGCCGTGTTTTACACACAGTTCCTGCAGGGCCGGAATGTAATGCACCGTGCCGGCGGGCGGGACGACCTCGCCCACATCGGCCGCGTGCAGGGCGGCCGAGGCGGCGTTCATGTCAGTGGCCACCAGCTTGCCGACGACGGCAAGGGCGTCCATGGCACGGTGGAACTCCTCCAGCAGGGCCACCCGCCGGCCGGCACAGGTGAACAGGATGTTCAGCTCTCGCCGTGCGATGGTTGTGCCTCGCCCCGGCCAGCGCCTGCGGTGCCAGACGCCGGGGACAGCCTGAAGGGCCCAGCGCCCCGCCAATGCTCGGCGGACCTTCCCCGACCGCGCCCGCCGCCGGGCAATTGTTGGTTTGCTCGCCGCGGTCGGGACTCGGGCGCCGCCCGCACCCGCTTGTGCAAGAGACTCCTACAGGTTGGCCTTGTACCAGTCAATAGCCTTCCGCAGGCCATCGGCGAAAAAGACCTTCGGCTTGTAGCCGATGAGCTTCCCGGCCAGGGAGACGTCCGCGAGGCTGTGACGCACGTCACCGGGCCGGGGGTCCGTGTACTTGGCCTGGATGTCCGTGCCCAGCAGTTCCCGGAGGATCTCCAGGATCTGGTTGAGGCTGGTGGAGGCGTGGCAGGCGATGTTCACGGCCGAGCCGTCGCAGACCTCCGGCGGCGCCTGGGCGGCCAGCCAGTTGGCCTCGCAGACGTTGTCGATGTAGCAGAAGTCCCGGCTCTGCTCGCCGTCGCCGTACACGGTCGGCGGCTGCCTCCGCAGCAGGCGCGACACGAACGCGGGGATGACCGCCGCGTAGGGGCCCTCGGGGTCCTGGTACGGCCCGAAGACGTTGAAGTAGCGCAGCGAGAGGGTTTCCATGCCGTAGCAGGCCGCATAGGCCCGCATGTAGCCCTCGCAGGCGACCTTGCTGGCCGCGTAGGGACTGGCAGGCAGCGGGGCCATGGCCTCGTGCTTGGGCGATTCCTCACGGTCGCCGTAGGCGCTGCTGCTGGCGGCGAAGATCACGCGCTTCAGGCCCGCCGCCCGGGCCGCCTCCAGCACCGTCAGCGTGCCGTTGACGTTGACGTCATGGCTGGTGGCCGGGTCCTCGACGCTGCGGGGCACCGAGCCCAGGGCGGCCTGATGGAAAATGGCCGTACAACCCGCCACGGCACGGTCCATCAGCTCCCGGTCGCGGATGTCACCTTCGATGAATTCGATGCGGTCGAGGAAGTCGGCCATGTTCTGGCGCTTGCCCGTGGCCAGGTTGTCCACCACCACGACGTCGTGGCCCTTGGCCAGGATGTATCGCACCAGGTTGCAGCCGATGAACCCCGCCCCGCCCGTCACCAGGTACTTCGCCATGATCTTTCCTCGCACTGCCCCGGGGCCCCGCCACCTCGGGCCGCCCCGGCGGAAGGCAAGAGCATACCCCCGCCGGTGGGCGGTGGCAACGGCCAAGGTCCCGGGCAGGCTTCACCGCGGAGGTCCCGTCGGGAGGCCCAGCCCGAGCCGGGCCACAGAAGGTCACAGGCTGCGAGCCGACTGCGAGCCCCGCCGGTGCTGGCATGTCCAATGCCTGATGCCAAGCGCCGAACGGCCAATGCTCGAGGGCTGATGCCTCACCACCCCTCGTGCCCGACGCTCAGATTGTTCTTGCGGCCGGTGAGGCGGGCAGTATATTAGGCCGTCCGCCTTCGGGTCGGTGTGCGTCCGGCCCAGGTCGGCCCGGTCTGCGGGCGGGCTCCGTCGGCCCGGGGGCCGGGGCACTCCCAGAGCCACTGCGGAGATTGCTATGCCAGCGAAGAGTCCACAGGACATCCGGAACATCGTGCTGCTCGGTCACGGCGGGGCGGGCAAGACCGTCCTGGTCGAGGCCATGCTCCATGCCGCCGGCGTCACCACCAGGCTGGGGGCCATCGAGGACGGCACCACGGTGACGGACTACCAGGAGCTCGAGAAGCAGCGCGGCCACTCGGTGGACCCGGCCATGGCGTACCTGGAGCACGCCGGCAGGACCATCAACCTCATAGATGCACCGGGCTACCCGGACTTCATCGGCGGGGCCATCGCAGGCATCGGCGGGGCCGACACGGCCTTGGTGGTGGTCTCGGCCGCCGCGGGCGTGGAGGTCAACACCCGCAGGCTGTTCAAGGCCGCCGGGGAGGCCGGGCTGGCCCGCGCCATCGTGGTCAACAAGATCGACGCCGAGAACCTCGACCTGCCCGCCCTGCTGGAGGGCCTGAGGGAGACCTTCGGCAGCGCGGTGCGCTGCATGAACCTGCCCGCCCAGGGCGGCAAGGCCGTGGTGGACTGCTTCGTCAACGATTCCGGCTCCTCCGACCTGGGGTCGGTGGCCGAGGCCCATACCCAACTCATCGAGAACGTGGTGGAGGCCGACGAAGAGTTGATGGAGGCCTACCTGGGCGAAGAGGAGATCTCCCCGGAGAAGCTCGCCGACGCGTTCGCCAGCGCCATGGCGGCAGGGGCGGTGATACCGGTGCTGTTCACCGCCGCCCGCGAGGGCGTGGGCATAGGTGAGCTACTGGAGGCGGTGGCGAAGTACTTCCCCTCGGCAGCCGACGTCCCCGGCCGGCCCGTGCGAGCGGGCCCGGAAGAGGACGCCGAAGATGTGGAAGTCGCAGCCGACCCGGACAAGCCCCTGGTGGCCCAGGCGTTCCGCATCTCCGCCGACCCCTTCGTGGGCAAGCTGGCGTGGGTGCGCATCCTCCAGGGCACCATGACCGCCGCCAGCACGTACTACCTCGGCGGCCAGCGCAAGGCGCTGAAGGTCGGCCACCTCTTCAAGCTCCGGGGCAAGGAGATGGTGGAGGTGGACTCGGCCGTGGCCGGCGACATCGTGACCCTGGCGAAGGTGGAGGAAATCGCCTGCGGCGACGTGCTGCACGCCGAGGCGTCGGCCATGTTCCGGTCGCTGCCGGCGATGCCCACGCCGATGTACTCGCTGGCGGTGGCGCCCAAGAGCCGGGGCGATGAGACCAAGATATCCGAGGCCCTTTCTCGCCTGGCCGAGGAGGACCGCACCTTCCGCGTCGCCCGCGACAGCCAGACCAACGAGACGGTCATCTCGGGCATCGGCGACCTGCACCTGCGGCTGGTGCTGGAGAAGATGACCGCGCGGTTCAACCTCCAGGTGGAAACCAAGCCCCCGAAGATCCCCTACCGAGAGACCATCACCGTCGGGGCAGAGGGCCACTACCGCCACAAGAAGCAAACCGGGGGGGCGGGCCAGTTCGGAGAGGTCTTCCTTCGGGTCGAGCCGCTGGAGCGCGGCAGCGGCGTGGAGTTCACCGAGGAGCTCTTCGGCGAGTCCATCCCCCGGCAATTCGTCCCGGCCATCGAGAAGGGCGTCAACGACGTGGTGGCCTCCGGGGCCATCGCCGGGTATCCCATGCAGGACATCAAGGTGGTGGTCTATGACGGCAAGCACCACCCGGTTGACTCAAAGGAGGTGGCCTTCCGCACCGCCGGCAAGTACGCCTTCATCGACGCCATCGAGAAGGCCAAGCCGGTCATCCTCGAGCCCATCGTCAACCTGGAGATCACCGTGCCGGCGCAGTACATGGGCGACATCGCCGGCGACATCGCCGGGCGGCGCGGGCGGATCGTGGGCCAGGAGATGCTTCCGGGCAACATCGCCGTGATTCGAGCCCAGGCCCCGCTGGCCGAGGTCATGCAGTACAACAGTCAGTTGCGCTCGGTCACCGGCGGGCAGGGCTCCTACACCATGGAGTTCAGCCACTACGACCCCGTGCCCGGCAACATCCAGCAGCAGCTCATCGAGGCGGCCAAGAAGGCCAGGGAAGA
>MVCS01000043.1 GCA_002049885.1 Planctomycetales bacterium 4484_123
CACGTCCACGTTGTCCACGCCCACACCGGCCCGGGCGATGCACTTGAGATTGCCGGGCTTGGCGAGCACCTCGCCCGTGACCTGCACCCCCGAACGGATTATCAACCCGTCGTACTGGCCCACGACCTCGGCCAGCTCCGCCGGAGACAGACCAGGCCGCTCGGTCACCTCCACGTCCGGCTGCTTGCGGAGCCAGTCGATCCCGACCCGACTCAGCTTGTCGGCTATGAGTACCTTCACGGGCAGTCTCCTATTGCCAGTCCTTGAGGACCTCCATGGCGGCGGTGACACCGGCCCCCAAGTGCACCTGCACGCCCAGGTCGGCCAGGGTGTACTCCACCGCCGCGATGAGCCCGAGGGCGTCCAGCGGGTCCACGTAGCCCATGTGCGACACGCGGAACGCCCTGCCTTTCAGTTCGTCCTGCCCGCCGGCGACCGAGCAGCCGTACTTCTCCCGCAGTTGCTTGCGAAACTCATCGCCCACGCCCTGGGGATACAGAATGGCCGTCACCGAATCGCTGGGCCGCTGCGAGAATACCTTCATGCCCAGTGCCTCGGCCGCGGCGCGGGTGGCCCGGGCCAGGCAGGCCGTCCGGGTCCAGATCTTCTCGATGCCGACCTCGTGAATCATCTCCAGTGAAACCTTCAGGCCGCGGATCAGGCTCACCGGGGCCGTGTACGGCATGTCGTTCCCCGCCAGCGCTTTCCGGTACGCCGCCAGGTCCAGGTAAAAGGCCGGCGCCTTGATGGACTCGACGTTCTTCCAGGCCTTCTCGCTTACGGCCACGAAGGCCAGGCCCGGGGGCAGCATGAAGGCCTTCTGGCTGCCGGCGGCCACGACGTCCACGTGCCACTCGTCCGTCCGCAGCGGCAGTGCGCCCGCGGAGGTGATGCAGTCGGCAAGGAGGATGGCGTCCGTCCCGGCCACCACTTCGCCGATGGCCTGGAGGTCGCAGGCGGTGGCCGTGGACGTCTCGCTGTGCACCACCACGACGGCCCCGTAATCGCCGCTGGAAAGCTTCTGGCGGACGGTCTCCGGCTCCAGGGCCGTACCCCACTGGAGCTTCACCTCATCGACGTCCAGGCCGTAGGCCCTGGCGACCTTGCCCCAGCGCTCGCCGAACTTGCCGCCGTTGGCCACCAGCACCTTCCTGTCGCGAGGCACGGCGCAGGCGATGGCCGCCTCCATGCCGCAAGTGCCCGACCCGGCCAGGGTCAACACATCGTTGCCGGTCATCAGCAGCTTCTTCAGCGATGCGTTGACCGCGGCCAGCATCTTCCTGAATCGCTCGGTGCGATGATGGAAAATGGGCTTGGCCATCTCGATGAGGACTTCGGGGGGGACGTCCGTGGGTCCGGGCGTGAACAGACGCGGCTTGATCATGGCCACTGCCTCCCGCAAAAAGGGCTCAACACCAGGCACAAGCCGGCTCGCCGGCCCCTCTGCCGACGACGCCTCCTGATGCGCGATTCTGTTGTCCAAGCTGCGACAATTGCGAAGCCCTCGCCTGCGGGAGGGACCAGCCAGGCAAAGCGCCCAGCCCCGAGGCAAGAGGGCCGCCGGGCCAAAAGGCCACCGCGGCGACCGCAATGCTAACGGCCCGCTGGCCGGCCAGTCAACCGCCGCGGCGTTGAACCATATCGGCATCAGCCGGGGGGTGATTTGGCCTTTCCCGGCGCCCCCGGCGTGGATAGCATTGGCGTTAGTGTGAAGACCCAATTTCCAAATGGCTATGTGCTGAACGTGATGGCGGCGGACCGGGCCGGGATCGTGGCTGCCGTCAGCAAGGCCGTCGCCGACGCTGGCGGCAACATCGACGCCTGTAGCCAGACGGTGCTGTGCGGCTACTTCACCCTCATCATGGTCGTCTCCTTCCCCGAGCCGCTGGCGGAAAAGGAATTCCTCGAGACCCTCATCCGCCCAGCGGGCCGGGAGACAGGCCTGCAGGTGCAGATCAGGCCATTCCAGCCCGACCTGCCGCCAGCCGTCGCTGAGAAGTGCGGCAACTTCGTGGTCACTTGTTTCGGCCCGGACGCCCCGGGGGTGATCCACCGCTTCAGTGCCCTGCTGGCAGACAAGGGCATCAACATCGTGGACCTGTACGGACAATTGGACGGCGAGCAGTTCGTGCTGATATCCCAGGTGCAGATCCCCCGCCGCTGGGACCTGGCCATGCTCCAGGCGGACCTGGAGGCACTGGGCGCCGAACAGGGCTACACGGTCCGCCTCCAGCACGAGAACATCTTCATCGCCACCAACCAGCTTCGGCTATATAGTCATGGCTGAGCCAGCCCGCGGGGACGGACGGCCTGCTCGCCAAGGGAAAGGCCCGCCCGGGCAGCCGGGCAGGCGGGCCGCCAACCACGTGGGCATTTGGCGAATCGAGTAGCCGACCATGCTTCGAACCGACGAAATCCTCTCCACCATTCAGATGCTCCACGCCGAGCACCTGGACGTGCGCACGGTGACGCTCGGGATCAACATCAACGACTGCGCCGCCCCGGCCGTGGAGCTCATCTGCCGCAAGCTCACCCAGAAAATCGCCCGCTATGCCCGCAACCTGGTCGCGGCCTGCGAAAAGGTGGCCGGCAAGTACGGCGTGCCGGTGACGAACAAGCGGCTGGCGATCAGCCCGGCGGAGTTCCTGCTGGCCGGCCACGGGCGGTCGGCGGCAGTGGCCATCGCCGAGGCCCTGGACTCCGTCGCCGGCCAGGTCGGCGTGGACCTGGTCGGCGGCTTCACCGCCTACTGCGACAAGGGGATCAGCGCAGCGGCCGCGGTGCTCATCGACTCCCTGCCCGAGGTGCTCTCCCGCACCGAGCGGGTCTGCGCGTCGGTCAACCTGGCCAGCAGGCGGGCGGGGATCAACATGGACGCCGTGGCCCGCATGGGGCGGACCGTCCCGGCCGTCGCCCAGGCCACCGCCGACCGCAAGGGCTTCGGGGCGGCCAAGCTGGTGGTCTTCGCCAACATCCCCCGTGACAACCCCTTCATGGCCGGGGCGGTGCTGGGCCGGGGCGAGCCCGAGGCCGTCATCAACGTGGGGGTCTCCGGCCCGGGCGTGGTGGCATCGGCCCTGCGACGAAAAGTCCAGCTCCAGCCGGACCTGACCCTCGGCGAGCTGGCCGAGGAAATCAAAATCATGGCCTTCCGGGTGACCCGCGTGGGCGAGCTCATAGGCCGGGAGGTCGCCAACGAGCTGTCCGTGCCGTTCGGCATCGTGGACCTGTCGCTCGCCCCCACGCCGGCGGTGGGCGACAGCGTGGGCGAGATCATCCGCATCCTGGGCGTGGAGTGCATCGGCGCGCCCGGTTCGACGGCCGCCATCGCCCTGCTCACCGACGCGGTGAAAAAGGGCGGGGCCTTCGCCTCCAGCAGCGTGGGCGGTCTGAGCGGGGCCTTCATCCCCGTCAGCGAGGACTCCGCCCTGGCCGACGCCGCCGCCCGCGGCCACCTGGTGCTGGAAAAACTCGAGGCCATGACCAGCGTCTGCTCGGTGGGGCTGGACATGATCGCCATCCCCGGCGACACCCCCCCGGAAACCATCGCCGCCATCATCGCCGACGAGATGGCCATCGGCGTGGTCAATAACAAGACCACCGGCGTGCGGGTCATCCCCGTGCCCGGCGGAAAGGTCGGCCAGCAGGTCGAGTTCGGCGGGCTGTTCGGCTCGGCGCCCATCATGGAAGTCCGCAACGCCGGCGCCAGCGCCGCCTTCGTCCGCTTCGGCGGGCGCATCCCCGCACCTATCCACAGCCTCAGCAACTGACGGCAGCGACGGCCCGGACCCCGGGTGGGCCGGACGGGGCTGTGTTGACGGCATGAGCGAACAAACTGAATACCAGGCCGAATCGTACCTCCCCGAGCCCGCCGAGAGGCCCTGTGTGCTGGTGGTCTTCGGCGGGGCCGGGGCACTGGCCCAGCGCAAGCTCGCCCCGGCCCTGTACAACCTCGCTCAGGACCGACTGCTGCCGAGGGCCTTCGCCCTGCTGGGAGTCGCCCGCACGGCCAGGACCGACCGGGAATACCGAGGCATCCTCCGAGCGGCGATCCACGAGCACTCCCGCCGCCCGCCCCGGACCGACCTGCTTGAGCGCCTGTTAGGGGCAGTACACTACCAGGCCCTCCGGCCCGGCCAGCGTGCCGACTGGACCGCGCTGGCCGAGCGGCTGAGGGAAATCGACGCCCGCCACGGCACCGCCGGGTGCCGGCTGTTGTACCTGGCCACCCCGCCGCAGGCCTATGCCGGAATCCTGGCGGGCCTGCACGGCTGCGGCCTGGCGGACAAGGACGCCGGCCAGTCGGCCACGAGAATCGTCATCGAGAAGCCCTTCGGCACGGACCGCCCATCGGCGGCGGAGCTGAACCGGCGGCTCGCCGGGTGGTTGGACGAGGAGGCCATCTATCGCATCGACCACTTCCTGGGCAAGGAGACGGTGCAGAACCTGCTGGTCTTCCGCTTCTCCAACGCCATCTTCGAGCCGTTGCTGTCCAACCGCCACGTCCACGACGTGCAGATAACGGTGGCCGAGGACGCCGGTGTGGGCGAGCGCGGCAACTACTACGACACCACCGGGGCCCTGCGTGACATGGTCCAGAACCACCTGCTCCAGTTGCTGTGCCTGGTGGCGATGGACCCGCCCCAGGGGATGGACCTGCCTTGCGTCCGTGCCCAGAAGGTCAAGGTGCTGCGCGCCATAGCCTCGCTGACGGCGGAGGAGGCGGCCCGCCAGGTCGTCCGCGGTCAGTACAAGGCCGGCGAAGCCATGAACGGCTACCGGGACGAACCAGGCGTGGCCGCCGATTCGCAAACGGAGACGTTCGTGGCCCTGCGCCTGGACGTCCGCAACGCCCGATGGGCCGGCGTGCCCTTCTACCTCCGCACGGGCAAGCGCCTGGCGCGGCGCGTCAGCCAGATCGTGGTGACCTTCAAGCGCGAGAAGCCGCTCCTGTTCAGCCCGGAACATTGCGACTGGCGTTCGCCGAACCGACTCATCTTCCGCCTCCAGCCCGCAGGTGGCATCTCCATCGCCTTCGACGCCAAGGCCCCGGGGCCGCGACTGCTGCTGCGGCCCGTGCGGATGGATTTCGACTACGAGCGATCCTTCGACGTGCCCGGCCCGGAGGCCTACGAACGGCTGCTGTTGGACGCCTTGAAGGGCCAGATGTGTCTGTTTGCCGGGGCCCATGAGGTGGACGAATCCTGGAGGATCGTTGACTCCATCCGGGCCGCGTGGGAGCAACCGGGCACCTGCCCGCTGCGAGAGTACCCCTGCGGGTCCTGGGGGCCGTACCAGGCCGCAGCCATCTTCACCGACCAGGAAACAAGCTGGCAAACCACGTGACAGCCCCCCGGACGTGACATATCATATCCCCGGCACGGAATCGCCGACGGCAGCCAGGGGTCAGAAAGGATGCCAGCCTCCAGAGAGGTCATCGTGGAGACGACGGCTGAGGATGCCGCCGAGCGTGCGGCCGGGCGCCTCGTCCAGGTCATCGAAGAGCGAACCGGCCAGGGCAAGGAATGCTTCCTGGCATTGTGCGGCGGCACCACGCCTAGCGAGCTGTACCGTCGGCTGGCCTCCCCGCCGCTTCTCGAGTCGATCCCCTGGCACGACGTGCACATCTTCTTTGGCGACGAGCGCGACGTGCCTCAGGACCACGTCGAGAACAACTACCGGCTGGTCACCAAGACCCTGCTGGACCACGTGCCCGTCCCGCTGACCCAGGTTCACCCCATGCCGGCCGACTGCCGGGACCTCACCGCCGCCGCCGAGCAGTACGAGAACCTCATACGCCGCCTGGTGCCCGCCGAGAACGACGACCTGCCGACCTTCGACCTCATCCTGCTGGGCATGGGGGCTGAAGGCCACACTGCCAGCCTGTTCCCCGACACGCCGGCCCTGGCCGAGCGCGAGCGGCTGGTCGTGGCGCAGTTCGTGCCGGTCATAGGCCGGAACCGCATGACCTTCACCTTCCCGCTGATCAACGCCGCCCGGAACGTGATGTTCTTCATCACCGGGGCGGACAAGGCCGACGCCGTCGCCGCCGTGCTCTCCGACGACCCGGAGCGGGCCTCCGGCTACCCCGCCGCACGGGTGCAGCCGCGCTCGGGCAACGTCATCTTCGTCCTCGACGGCCCCGCCGCCCGCGCCATCCATGAGTGAGCCCAAGCGGTCATCGCCAGGCCAGGTCCATCTTGGCCAGCGCACTGTCCGGCAACCTCTGACGCAGCAATTGCCATGCGCGGGCGTCCCGCTGGTTACGGATCTCCGGCACGAAGCCGAACTTCAGGTACAGCCCGATGGCCCGCACGCGTACAGTGTTGGACGTCAGATAGGCCCGCCTGTGACCAAGCTGGCGAAGGCGGTTGCACACGGCAGACATCAGCAGCCTGCCCAGGCCCCGGCCCTGAAAGGCCGGAACGACGGCCACCCAGTGCACCCGCCCCCAGCGCCCGCCGTGGAATTCGTCGTCGAACCACGCCGTGACCGTCCCTATCGTCGCGCCCGCCGGGTCGCACAGGTAGAGCTGCCGCTGCCGAAGCACCTCCGCATCGGTCCCGAACTGCTCGGCGAACGTTGAGGCCGTAAAGGTATTGTACCGGTCGGCCAGCTCGTGGATCCGCAACCACTCTGCCTCGTCGCCCGGGCGATATGCCCGCAAGGAAAACCCCGCCGGCAAGTCGTACTGAGGCAGGCCCTCCAGGTCCGGGCGGACCATGACCACGGGAAACTCACTCGAATCGCGCGCCATCTTCCTTCACTCAATCATTCGACACCCATGGAGACACTCGTCAGTCAAGGACACCCAACCCCGGCCCGCCGGTAGGGATCGTTCGTGCGGCACGGCTTTTCCACCACAATGCTACGCCTTGCCGCCGACCTCGGCGATGAGCCGGTGGGCCTTGGCGACCATGCTGCGGACGATCCGCCGGCAGGCGCTCCGGCCCAGCTCCACGCTGGCGAACTTGCGCGGGTCCTTGCCCCCCACGCCGACCAACGGCTCGTCCTGCCGCCCCAGGAAGACCGAAAGGTCAACGCAGTCTGGCCGGAGGTACCACAGGTAACTGGTCTCCCAGTGTCCGGCGTGGTCGCCGCCCACCTTGGGATGGTCGGCGTAGTGGAACTCGATCCCGCAATACGCCCGCGTCCCGGAGAAGCGCCTGACGCGGTGGAAACGGGCGATGGCCTTGTCCACCCACTCTTTCAGCGGATAGTGGCCGCTCAGGAAGCACACCGCCTTCATCCCCAGCGTGTTCATCTGCACCAGCACGTGATAGATGAGCTGCTGGTAGAAGGCCACCTGGTCGGCCTCGGAAATGCCGAAGTGCCGGGTGGTGAAGTTCGCCGCCGGCAATTCCATCTTGTCGGTGATGAGGCCATTCTTGTTGTGGTTGGCCTCCATCAGGCGGGTGGTCCTGGGCTCGCCGTACCAGATGGTGGGCATGGCGAATCCCCCCGAGGCCGCAGCCGCCAGCTCGCAGAGCTTCTCCGCCTTCAGCGCGTCGTTGCCCACGGCCAGGTGCTCCCCATGCCATTCCAGCCCACCCAGGCCGATGAAGGCCGCGGGGAAGCGCCTCCGCCTGGCCACGATCTCGTGCGGCAGCATGTCCTGGTAACGCACCTTCTCCATCGCCCTTCTCTTCAACCAACGCACCGGGCCATCATAGACCAACACCGCCCCGGCGACCATGCCCTGCCGGGCGGCCCCGGCCCAAAAGCCCCACGGGCCGGCGACCCTTTGCCAACGGCCCGCCGAGCGGTACGATTCTGATGGCGGCAGAAGAAGACCCACGGAAGTTGGGCGCAGGCGAGGCATGCCCGAGAAGATGAAGCCCATCCAGCAGATCACGGGGCGAATCCGCTGCGAGACGATGGACGCACCGGCCACACCGGCTGCGGCGCTGGAGGCGCTCGCCGCCCAGCCCCAGCCGGCCATGCTGGAAAGCTCAGCCCTGGATGCCCGCTATGGCCGATACAGCATCCTCGCCTGCCGGCCCAGGGCCGTCCTCGCCGTCCACGAGGGCGTGGTCCGTGACGGCGAGGGCCGGCCGCTGCCGGGCGAGACGGTCCTACGCCTTACGGCCCGGGATGGATCGGCTACGTGGGCTACGAGTTCGGGCGGTATCTGGAGCGGCTGCCGGGACGAGCGGTCCGCGACACCTCCCTGCCGGACGTGCACCTGGCGTTCTATGATGCCGTGGCCGTGTATGACGCCATCGAGAAGCGTTGGCACCTGACATGGCTGGACGACGGCGGGGGTCTCAGCCCCGCCGGGCGGGAGCTGCGCGAGATCATCCTGCACAGCGGGCCCACCGACGACGGGCCGATCCGCGCCGAGGACGCCCCGGCCGCAGTCATGTCCGCCGCACCCGCTCGCAGCAACTTCACGCCTGAGCAATATCGCCAAGCGGTCGCGCGCTGTGTGGGATACATCGCCGCCGGTGACATCTTCCAGGTGAACCTCTCTCAGCGGTTCACCGTGCCTGGAGCCCCCGGCCCGCTGGCCATCTACCGGGTGCTGCGAAGGCGGAACCCGGCATGGTACTCGGCCATGCTGCTGCTGGGCGAATCGGCCGTGCTGTGCAGCTCGCCCGAGCTGTTCCTGCGGGTCCGCGGCCAGAAGGTGCTGACCCGGCCCATCAAGGGCACCCGGCCGAGAGTGGGCGACCCTGCCGCAGATGCGGCCGCCGCCGCCGAACTGGTCGCCTCAGAGAAGGACAACGCCGAGCTGGCAATGATCATCGACCTCTTGCGGAACGACCTGGGCCGGGTCTGCCGCTTCGGCACGGTGCGCGTGCCCAACCGCCGCGAACTGGAGACCCATCCGACGGTCTTCCATCTGGTGGGCTCGGTAGTGGGCGAGCTGCGCGAGGGCATCGGCCCGGCCGAGCTGCTGGCCGCGACCTTCCCCGGCGGTTCCATCACCGGTGCCCCGAAGATCCGAGCCATGGAGATAATCGACGAGTTGGAGGGCGCAGCCCGCGGCGTCTATACGGGTTCGGTCGGCTGGTTCGGCGCCAACGGAGACGCCGAACTGAACATCGTCATACGTACCGTGGTCTGGGACGGCGGCACGGCTTACGTGCAGGTCGGCGGGGGCATCGTGGCCGACTCCACGCCCCAGGGCGAATACCAGGAGACTCTCGACAAGGCCCGGGCGCTGCTGGAGGCCCTGGCCATAGCCCAGGGGCGCGAGGCGGGAGGCCCCCACGCCTGACCAGACCGTGACCTGCTCTCAATCGCCCTCGCCGGGGGCCTGCGGCGGAGGCGGACACTCCTCGTCCAGCAGCTCGGCGTAGGCGGCCATGATCTTCTTGGTGACCGGCCCGGGCCTTTCCTCGCCCACGGCCCGCCGGTCGATCCTCACCACGGGCCGGACGCCGGAGACGGATGAGGTCAGGAACACCTCCTGGGCCGAGAGGAGGTCCTGAAAGGCCAGCGGCCGGTCGTCGGTGCAGGAGAGTTCGAGCTTTTCACAGAGCTCAATGACGGTCGCGCGGACGATACCGGCCAATACGGGCGTGCTCAGGGGCGGGGTGAAGACGGCACCGTCGCGAACCAGGAAGACGTTGCAGTAACAGGCCTCGGCCAGGTGGCCGGAATGGGTGAACCACAGGGCCTCGTCGGCGCCGGCAGCGGCGGCCGCCTGGCGGGCCAACACCCGCGTGAGGTAGCAGCCGGTCTTGAGCCCGCAGGTCGGGTCGCCCTCGTACTGCCGGACGCCGCTGACGATGACGCCCAGGCCCCGGCTGTACCAATCGGGCAGGTTGCGGGCCTCGTCGGCGGTCACGACGACCGTGGGGGCCGGCTCAGTGCCCACCGGGCCGGGGCTGAGCGTGATGCGGACGCGAGCCTCGAGAAGACCGTTGGCCTTCAGCACGGCCTCCACGGCGGCCGTCAGCTCTTCCACCGCCACCGGCACGTTCAGGCCGATACGGTCGGCATTGGCGGACAGCCGCTCCAGATGTCTGCCCAGACGGAATGGCCTGCCGTTGTGGGCAAGCAGCGTGGTGAAGACGCTGGCGCCGTGCAGAAAACCGGCGTCGAAAACGCTTACCGTCGCCTCGGACGCCGGCATGATCCTGCCATTGAGGTACACGCGGCGGTCGCTCATGAGGGCAATGGTACTCTACCGGACGGCACGAAGTAAGCCCTGCGCCCGGCCAGCGGCGGTGAATCGCCCCGCACGCCACGGCCTTGTCCAGCCCGCGGCTAGACCGGCACGGCCCGCGGCCGG
>MVCS01000044.1 GCA_002049885.1 Planctomycetales bacterium 4484_123
GGCAGGCCAGCGTCGTGCAAGAAACCTTCATCATCTGCTCCTTGTTCTCGGTGAGACGGGAACACCGTTGGAGTGCGATATCCCGGCCCGGCGTTGCCGTTGGGCCGGGCCGCCGTCAAGCCACAACGTCATCAGTGTCGTCGGGCTCGAATGGCATTTGGCTCGAATACCGTATCAGGCCCGGGGCCGGCATTCTACTGCCTGGGTCCATGCGGAGGTGCGGTCGGGCGGCGGGGCCGCCGCGGTGGGTGGTGTGGTCTGGAGGATCAGCCGGCAGTCTCGCGCGGCGAGTCTGGCCTTTGCTGCCATCCCGCATCGGTCCCCGGGGGTATCATCGTCCTGACAGATTGCATCTGTCCGCGGGGTGCTCTGCTATAATCACGCCCCTTGTGGCAGTGACGAGCTGGAGGCGGCATGTGCGGGCGGATGAGTGACGAGCTGCTACCGGAGCCGCTGGTGGTCTCCTGCGACCCTTCGGCGCTGGAGGAACTGCTGGCCAAGGAGTGGCTTCTGACCAACCGGATCGGGGCGTACGCCTCGGCCACGGTGGTGGGGGCGAACACCCGGCAGTACCACGGCCTGCTGGTGGCGGCGGCTCGTCCGCCCGTGGGGCGGTTCATGGCGCTCAGTTCCGTGCTGGACGAGCTGGTGCTGCCGGCGGAGCGGACGGAGAGCAATTACGACCTGGCCACCTTCGAGTTCGACGGGGCCTTCCAGCCCTTCGGCGTGGCCAACCTGCTGGAGTTCCGCGACGACGTGGCGGCGACCTTCGTGTATCAGTGCGGCCCGGCCCGGCTGGTCAAGGAGATCATCCTGGCCGACGTTGCCAACGCCGTGGGCATTCGGTATCGGCTGCTTTCGGGGCCGGCGGGGATGCTGCGAATCAGGCCGTTTGTGGCCCTCCGGCCGCAGCATGAACTTCGCCGCATGCAGCAGGACCACCACATCACCTACCTGTACTATCGCGACGGCATCCGGGTGGAGCAGCGCAACGCCTCGACACACGCCCTGCACCTTACGTTGGTGCCGGCTGCCCGGCGGCGGTTCTGCCCGGACCCGCAGTGGTGGTATCGTTTCTGCTACCGCGCCGACCGCGCGCGGGGGCTGACGGGCTCGGAGGACCTCTACTCTCCCGGCCGGTTCGAGGTGCCCCTCTCGCCCGATTCGCCGGTGCAGTTGACCGCCTCTCTGGATGACCCCATCGAGGTGAACTTCGACGCCTTGGCAGAGCGGAAGCGGCAGCGGCGGCGGGCGCTGGTCTCGGCCGTGGGCGCCGGAGCCGACGAGCTCACCCGCCGGCTGGCGGCGGCCACCGATGCCTTCGTGGTCCAGCGCAAGCGTCCCAATGCCCACCCCGCTGCCACCATCCTGGCCGGGTATCACTGGTTCGGCGACTGGGGCCGGGACGCGATGATCGCCCTGCCCGGGCTGCTGCTGGAGACCGGGCGATACGAGACGGCCCTGGCCGTGCTCCGCGGCTTCGCCGAGGCCGTCGATGCCGGCATGGTGCCGAACTTCTTCGACGAGTACGGCAGCGGGCCGAGCTTCAACAGCATCGACGCCTCCCTGTGGTTCATCATCGCCGCCGACCGCTATGTCAGCGCCACCGGCGACGAGGCCGGCTGGCGAAACCACCTGATGGGGGCGGTGGGCAGCATCCTCAGGCACTATCACGACGGGGCGCGATTCGGCATTCACGCGGATGCCGACGGGTTGCTGGCCGGCGGCGACGAGGCCACCCAGCTCACCTGGATGGACGCGTGTGCGGCCGGCCGGCCCGTGACGCCCCGGCACGGCAAGTGCGTGGAGATAAACGCCCTCTGGCATGCCGCCCTGAGGATCGCCCAGCGCCGAGACACCGAGCCGGCCACGGCCCTGGACTGGGGCCACCTGGCCGACCTCGTGGCCGGGGCCTTCGAGAGAAATTTCTGGAACGAGCAGGCCCAATGCCTCTACGACGTGGTCCGCGGCGACTTCAGGGAATCGGCCATCCGCCCGAATCAAATACTGGCCGTGGCCCTTCCCGACTGCCCCCTCCCTGCCGACAAGCAGCGCTCGGTGGTTGCCGTGGTCCAGCGTGAACTGCTGACTCCCTTTGGCCTGCGTACGCTCTCGCCCGGCGACCAGCGGTATCGCGGCCATGGCGGGCACAGCACCGAGTCGCGCGACCTGGCCTACCACCAGGGAACGGTCTGGCCCTGGCTGCTGGGACCTTTCGTGGAGGCGTACCTCAAGGTCAACGACTTCTCCGACGAGGCTCGGGCCCAGGCGGGGCAGTGGCTGGCGCCATTCGAGGGCCACCTGCGCGAGGCCGGGCTGGGCTACATCTCCGAGACCTTCGATGGCGACCCGCCTCACAGTCCCACCGGCTGCATCGCCCAGGCCTGGTCGGTGGGCGAGATACTCCGGGCCAAGCGCCTCGTGTCCGCCGGCAGGCCGGGGTGAGTCTTTCTGCCGGGCCGGACCCGCTGGCACGGCCAGGACAGGGACGATACCTTGTTGGGAATGCTACGGCTGCTGCCAATCGCGCTGGTGCTGCTGCCGGCCCTGAGCCGGGGGGCGGGGCTCACGGCCAGCTTGGAGGTCGCCGAGCGGCAGAAGGCCGCCTGGCGGCCGTATGCCACGGCCAGGCTCAGCGTGGTCAACGCCACCGCCCGGCCGGTAGAGACGGTGGTGCTCCGCCCCGCCGGCGGCGGCCCGGCGGTGCGGATGGCCCTGAGCTTGCCCCCACGCCAGGCGGGTCGACTCGAATTGCCTCTGCCGGCAATCTGGCCTGTCCAGAGCTACGAGCTGACCGCGGAGGATGCCGCCGGGGAGGTGCTGGGCGCGGCGGTCGTGGGCATAACCTGGCCGGAGGAGCATCTGGCCACGACTGAGTTCATCGACGACGCCTACCTGCCCTGGCGCGACGTCCGTGCAGCCTGGCCCGGGCGCGTCCGGTGGAACGCCGCCGTGTTGTTGGGCCTGTTCGTCGTGGCGGCGGCGGCGGCGCTGTTCGTCCCCGGCCGGTGGGCTCGGGCCGGGACCGTGCTGGTGCTGGCGGCCGGGGCAGCGGCGCTGATGGCGGCCTCGGCCGGTTGGTCGGACGACGTGCTGCGGACGCAGTACACGCTGGTCCGATATGTCGCCGGTGCCCCGCCGCGGGTGGAGTCTTTTCTGGTGCTGGCGGCCCGGCGCAGCAGCCGGGTCTCGCTTCTCGCCGGGCGCGTGCCATATCCCGTGTACCCCGACCGGGCGTCGGCTGGCCGGGACGACAGTGTCGTCGAGCCGACCGACAGGCGAATCACGCTGGCGCTTCGGCCGGGCGAGGTCCGCATCGTCCGGCCCGGTCGCCGGCCGTACCGGCCCGCCCCGGGTGTGGCCGGCCATGTGCGTCATCATTCGCCCGGACGGCTGGGCATCGTGGCGGATATGGACCACCGCCGGGCGCTGGTGATCTTCGAGGATCGCTGTTGGCCTGTGCCGGCCGGTACAGGCAGGCTGGAGATGCTTGCCGAGGCTGACCAGGCCCGGCCGGTGGCCTTCAACCCTGCCTTCTTCGACCGTCATGCCTGGCGGCTGCTGGAGTATTGGCGGGCAAGATATCTTCGTCCTGGCCGGGCCTATCTGGTGAACTTCACCGCTGCCGCCGGCAGCCACCGCATGGAGGTGCTGGAACTGGCGGAAGCCGGCGGGCCGGAGTCGGCCCCTGGAACCCGCCGGGCCCATTCGGCTGGGGGTATCTCGCACCGCCCGGCGGGGCGGGCCCCGTGAGCCCTGCCGCCGAGCCTGTCAGCATGGAACTGGCGGGGGAGGTCAGCCTTTCTGGCCGGTCTGGTCGCGGCCTTGCTGGTCCTCGAATCCCTCGATGGGCGGGGCGTCTTCGGGCCGGAGGCGCCGGCCGGCCTCCGCCCAGGCGTCGAAGTGGCCCATGGGCTGGTACTTCTCTTCCGGCGCCGTCAGCCTGTGGGCCAGGTATCGCACGATCACGCCCAAAAGGATGATGAGCGTCAGGAACAGGACGCCCACGATCAGGAAGATGAAGCGCAAGATGTACTGTTGTTTCTGACCCTCGGCCTTGGGGGCTGCGTTCAGCAGCCAGTACAGCAGCGCCAGGAGCATCGCCATCAGCGTCACCAGCGCAATGACGCTGATGGCGAAACTGATGGCGCGCGAGTAGTGGCTGGCGGGCTTCACCATGCGGAGTTCTTCCTGCCGAGGGTTCCGTACAGCACCGGCGGCGGCTTCCCGCCGCGTAGGGCGGGTCCCCTGGGCGGCACGCTGCGGATGGCGAGACGCTGGCGGCCGGGAGTGTTGGTCTTCGGGTCGCCGGTGGCCTTGTTCGTGAGTCGCTGCCTGGTTCTGCCGGAGTTGGGGGGGAAGGTTTTGACGGTCGTCTGGAGCTTCCTGGCCGTGCGAGGGCTCGCCGTTGCGGTCTGCTGTGGCGTGGCCTTGCCCTCAGGCCCTGGGATTTCGCAGCGCTTGCGCCGAGGCATCTCAAATGTCATTATAGGTCGCCGGGCGGCATGCGGCAAATGCGGCGACAGGGCCGGTGCCTGGCGGCGTGCCGGCCGGCGCAGCGGGGCAAAAAAATCAGATAATTTCCCCTTGGCGCCCAGGGGGCCATGGTCCACAATGAACTTGTCAGAACTTCACTTCCGACGTCGCACCAGACACGGAGGACTGGTGGTTCTATTCGACGGCGTGGGTTGGTCTGTAGCGGAGGGACCGCCATGTCAGAATACGGAGGACGGCCCATTCGTGGCTGTCGGCCGAGCCGGCGCGGCCTGGCTGAAGAGGACTCCGACGAGGCGGAACTGGTGCGGCTGGCGAACATCGAGTTGTACGCGAAGCGGGCCAGCGCTGGGCTGCCCATCTTCGATGACCGCAGCGGTTCGGCCGGCTTGCCGGGATCGCGCAAAGGCTCGAAGTGAGATCGCCGGGGCCGGCCCGCCCCGCACTTCAATGGGTCGGGGTGTCCTCTCTGGAACGGTGGCGCCTCAAGGTATTATCTGAGGCATGATCGGAGCCTGAGGGCGCTGGGACCAAGCGTTCCCTCCGGGCATGCACCTCTCAACGCGGCTCGCGCCAGCCGGACCGGCGCTTGAGTGCCGATACGGGCACCGGCATTCCGCCGGCGCGGATTCGCCCCCTCCGGTTCCGGGATTTTCGTGTGCCTACTGGATCTTGCGGACGTTGACGGCTTTCAGGCCCTTCTCGCCCTGCTGGAGCTCGAACTCGACCGCGTCGCCTTCGCTCAGACTGCGGAAGCCATCGCCCTGGATGTCGCTGAAGTGCACGAACGCGTCGCCGCCGTCATCGCAAGTGATGAACCCGTAGCCCTTGGTGTCATTGAACCACTTGACCTTGCCGGTTGGCATCGCTGGCCTCCTCAAGACGGACGGCATCTACGGATTTGCAGACAAGAGGCGCACCGGGGAGATGATGCCAAGCAGCAACACTGACCGCCGGCAAGGTACATCCGCACAGGCCAAACCACCCAGTCCCAGCTCTTGTACATGCAAACAGAACCCCCATGCCGCAGGGGTCCTTCGCCGAATGCGGGAAGCGCTTCCCCGAAACCATCCGGCGCACCCTTCGTATCTCTGGGAGGTATTGTCCGCCCGGTTGCGATTTGTGTCAATGCCCTGGATGGAGTTTATTGACCTCTCGGCCCGGGTTGCGGCGGGCCATGCCCTGCGACCGATTCGCCGACTTGGCCCATGGCTTGGGCCAGGCCCTCGGGTGGGCCGGGCACCTGCCGACCGCTATGCCTCCTGGCCTTGGCCGCCCGATCCTTCCGGGCCTTTCCGGCCCGGGGCCAGGCGAATGCCGAGCTCCCGGAGCTGTCTGGCGTCGGCTGGGGCGGGCGCTCCGGTCAGGGGGCAGACGCCGCGCTGGGTCTTCGGAAAGGCGATGACCTCCCGCAGGGACGAGGCGCCCACCATCATCATCACGATGCGGTCGATCCCCAGGGCGATGCCCCCGTGGGGCGGGGCGCCGTAGCGCAGGGCCTGAAGGAAGAAACCGAATCGCAGCTCCGCCTCCTCCTCTGCGATGCCCAGCAGCCGAAACACGCGCCGCTGGGTCTCCATGTCGTGGATACGCACCGACCCTCCGCCCAGCTCCACGCCGTTGAGCACGATGTCATACGCCCGGCTGCTGACGTGGGCCGGGTCGGTCTCCAGGATGTCCAGGTCCTCCAGGGCGGGGCTGGTGAAGGGATGGTGCAGGCTGTCCCACCGGCCTTCCTGCTCGTTCCACTCCACCAGCGGGAAGCCCGTCACCCAGCACCAGGCGAAGGCCTCGGGGTCGTAGAGTTTCAGGTCGGCCCCGAGCTTGTTCCTCAGGGCGGCGAGGGCCTTGTTGGCCGCCTCCTCGGCATCGGCGATGAACATCAACAGGTCGCCGTCGGCGGCGCCGAAGGCCTCGCGCAGGCGCGCCTGCATGGCCGCGTCCAGGAACTTGGCCACCCCGCCGGCGAAGCCCTCCGCCTGGACCTTGCACCAGGCCAGGCCCTTGGCGCCGTGTGCGGCGGCGAATTCGCCGTACTGGTCGATCTCCTTCCTGGTGAACTTCGCCCCGCCGGGCACGCACAGACCCTTGACCACTCCCGCCCCGGCCAGGACGCCGGCGAATACGTTGAAATCCGTCCCGCGGACGATCTCCGAAACGTCACGCAGCTGCAGCTCAAAGCGCATGTCCGGCCTGTCTGTGCCGTAGCGCTCCATGGCCTGGCTGTAGCTGAGCACCGGCACATCGTCGGGGAACGACCGGCCGGCGGCCTCGCAGACGCGGCGGAAGACGGCGTTGGTCACCTCCATCACGTCGGCCTCGGTGGCGAAGGACATCTCCAGGTCGAGCTGGGTGAACTCCGGCTGGCGGTCGGCGCGGAGGTCCTCGTCGCGGAAGCAACGAACGATCTGGTAGTACCTCTCCAGCCCCGAGACCATGAGGATCTGCTTGAACAACTGCGGGCTCTGGGGCAGGGCGTAGAACTCGCCCGGCTGGAGCCGGGAGGGCACCAGAAAGTCGCGTGCCCCTTCCGGCGTGGATTTTGTCAGGAACGGCGTCTCGACCTCGATGAAGCCCATCTCGTCGAGCACGCTGCGCATGGCCCGGCAGATGGCGTGGCGCATGCGGATGTTCCGCGCCATCTCAGGCCGGCGCAGGTCGATGTAGCGGAACCGCAGCCGGGTCTCCTCAGCCACCGCGTCGTTGCCCTCCGGGTCGATGGGCACGGGGTCGGAGCGATTCAGCACCACCAGGTCGTCAGCAAGGACCTCGATCTCGCCGGTGGGCAGTTTGGGGTTGACGCGGTCGGTGCCCCTCGGCCGGACCACCCCGGCCGTGGATATCACCCACTCGTTCCGCAAGGCGCGGGCCAGGGCGTGCGTCTCGGCGTCGCCGGAAGGGTCGAAGACGATCTGGGTGATGCCCTCGCGGTCGCGCAGGTCCACGAACACCACCCCGCCGTGGTCTCGGTAGCTGCGGACCCACCCGCACAGCCGGACGTGCTTGCCCACGTCGGCCGAACGCAGTTCACCGCAGTTGTGCGTGCGCTTCAACGCTGCGTCAGATGGCTCGGCCATGGCATTCCCACTCGCTGCCCGGCAGGCTCACTTCAACCCGCTCCGGCGGGACGGTACACGAATCGGCAAGTTTACCGTCCCCGTCCACAAATGCAACGGATTCGCGCCGCCGAGCTGTCCGCGGTGTTGCTGTGGGCACTGTCTGCGAGGCCCTCATGGCTTCGGCCGTTGAGGATGCAGATTGCTCCGTAGAAACCTTTTTTGGCAAGTAAATATATGATCATCCGAACGAATGGCCGGTTTCTCTCGGCATAGTTGGTGATTAAACTCGGCATCATAGCCGGCATCGGCCAATAGACGGTAAATCGGCAGATGTACGACAGCTTGCC
>MVCS01000005.1 GCA_002049885.1 Planctomycetales bacterium 4484_123
TGCACGGGCCGGTGCATCATCAGCGAGCTGATGGCGGTGGCCATGGCCACCCCGGCGCTGGGGCCGTCCTTGGGCACCGCCCCGGCGGGCACGTGCACGTGGATATCCTTTTCGGCGAAGGCTCTCTGGTCGATACCGAGTTCGCCGGCCCGGCTGCGGACAAGGCTCAGGGCGGCCTGGGCCGACTCGCGCATCACCTCGCCGATCTGGCCGGTGAGGACCAGTTGGCCCTTGCCGGGATAGGCGGTGGCTTCGATGAAGATTATCTCTCCGCCGTAGGGCGTGTGGGCCAAGGCGGTGGCCACGCCCGGCACGGAGGTGCGCAGGGCCAGTTCGCTCTCATACTCGCGCGGACCCAGAAACTCGGCCACATTCTTGGCGTTGACGGTCTTGCGCGTGGCCTTGCCGGCGGCGATGCGGGCGGCCATGGCCCGGCAGATGGCGCCGATCCGCCGCTCCAGCTCGCGGACGCCCGCCTCCCGGGTGTAGTACATGATGATGTGCTTGATGGCGGCGTCGGTAATCTTGAGCTGCCCCGGCTTCAGGCCGTTTTCCCTGCGCTGGCGTGGCAGGAGGTATCGCTTGGCGATGAAGAGCTTCTCCGTGAGGGTGTAGCCCGGGATTTCGATGATCTCCATGCGGTCGCGCAGTGCCGGCGGGACGGTGGCCATGACGTTGGCCGTGCCTATGAACATGACTGCCGAGAGGTCGAAGGGGACGTTGAGGTAGTGGTCCTGGAAGCTGAAGTTCTGGGCCGGGTCGAGTATCTCCAGCAGTGCGGAGGTGGGGTCGCCGCGGAAGTCCATGCCCACCTTGTCCAGCTCGTCGAGCATGAACACGGGGTTGCGGGTGCCGGCCTTGCGGATCTCCTGGATGATGCGTCCGGGCATGGCCCCGATATAGGTCCGCCGGTGCCCGCGGAGCTCAGCCTCGTCGCGCATGCCGCCGAGACTCATGCGGATGAACTTCCTCCCCAGGGCGCGGGCGATGGACTGGCCCAGGGAGGTCTTGCCCACCCCTGGCGGGCCCACGAAGCACAGCACCGGCCCGCGCGACTCGGGCGCCAGGCGCCGAACGGCGAGGTACTCCAGTATCCGCCGCTTGACCCTCTCGAGGTCATAGTGGTCCTCGTCCAGGATGCGCCGGGCGCGGTTGATGTCGAGGTTGTCGGGTGTGCTCTGGGTCCAGGGCAGCTCGACCATGACCTCCAGATACGTGCGGATGACGGTGTACTCGGGGCTGGCCGGCGGGATCCGCTCCAACCGGCCCAGCTCGCGCAGGCACTCGGCCTGCACCGCCTCGCTCATGCCCGCAGCCTCGACCCGCTGGCGCAGCTCGAGCACCTCAGCGGCCTGTTCGTCAGTTTGTCCCAGCTCTTTCTGGATTGCCTTGAGCTGCTCGCGCAGGAAGTACTCGCGCTGGGCCTTGTCGATGCTCTGGCGGACGTGCTGCTGGATCTGGCCGGAAAGCTCGAGCACATCCACCTGTTGATACAGGTGTCGCTGGAGGGCCTCCAGGCGGCGGACCACGCTCGGCTCGGCCAGCAGGGCCTGCTTGTCCGGCAGCGACATGGGCAGATTGGCCGCCAGAAAGTCCGTCAGGGCCGAGGCCGTGGGAATGCTGTTGACGACCTCCCGGGCCTCGTCGGGGACGTTGGGGGCCAGCTCCACCATGCGGACGGCCTTGGCCCGCACGTCCACCAGGCGGGCCTCGACCTCCTTGCCCGCCTGGTCGGTGTCCTCGATGGGCGTCACCTGGGCCCGGAAGAAGGGCTCGGACTGCACGAACTGGTCGATGTGCACGCGCTTGAGGCCATGGACGATGATGGTTTGGGTCCCGTCCTCGTTGCGAAGCAGTTTGAGCACCACGACGGCCGTGCCGACATCGTAGAGGTCGTCCGGGCCGGGGTCTTCAAGTTCGGGCTGGCGCTGGGCGACGACGACCAGAACCTTCTGCTCCGGCAGCACGTCGTGGAGCAGCCGGCGCGACTTTTCCCGGCCCACCACCAGCGGCATGACCGTACCGGGGAAGAGCACGACGTTGCGGAGCGGCATGACGGCCGCGACGGACGGGACCTCGAAGCGGACCTCTTCCTTCGAGCCCTCCTGGGGGCCGGGGCGAATGACCGTGCGGGCCTGGTCCGGCGCGACGATTTTCGGCTTGTCGGAACCTTCGGGCATCTCAACCCGCCCGCTTGGGAAGCTTCACCCACAGGAACCCGTTGCCCAGGGAGGCCTCTATGCGTTCATGGCAGACCGGCTCGGGCAGTTCGATGATGCGCTGGAAGGGCCCGTGGTCGATCTCCATCACATGCAGCCTGACCGCGGAGGCGTAGCGGCGCCCGGCCTCGTCCCCAGGCGGCCGGGGCACCGTGCGCTGTCCGCTCAGAATCAGCCGATTGCCCTCCATACGCAGACTGATCTCATGGGCCTCTATGCCCGCCAGTTCCGCCACAACCCAGTAGGCCGTCCCGTCCTCATACACATTCACCGGAGGGCGCCAGCCGCCGGCCGTCAGTGGATACCGGTGATACTCCACGCTCAAGACGCGCTCCAGCCACCGGCTCATCTGGCGGGCAGCCGAGAGGAAATCCTCCTCGGCCGCGAGAATTGGCACGTCCATCGTCCCAGCCCCTTGCATGAATCGACCGGAAAGCTCATCTCATCGGGCGGCATTGTAGCAGCCCTCCGGGGGAAAAGAAAACAATCACGTCACCGGCAAAGGGCGGTCGCGAAAGCGACGCGGCGACCCATCGGGCCGCCGCGTCGCACATGCATCTGGGCGGGGGGATCATCACTTGGCCAATATGATCACATAGCGTCTGCCGCCGTCGGGACTCAGCACCCGCAGCCGAAGCCGACCCGCCTTCCGCTTGGCGGCCGCCGCTGCGGCGAAGTCCTGCGTGGAGGTTATCCTCTTGCCGTCCACCTGGTCGATGACCATGCCCGGCACCAGGCCCTTCTCGGCGGCATCGCTGTCGGGGGCGACCTTTTCGATCAGCACGCCCTTGGTGTCCTGCGGGTAGCCATACTGCCGCAGGCGCTCGGGCGTGAGCTCGACGACCTCCAGACCGTAGCGCTTGGGCGTCTCGGCCCGCTCCGGCCGGCTGGGGTACTTGGCGAACATGTCGGCCGGTTGATGGCCGATCTTGACCGTCAGCTTCATGCGCTTGCCGTGGCGGATGACAGTCAGCACCACGCGCTGGCCCGGACTGAGCTGGGCGATGCGATTGCGGAGTTCGTCCTTGTTCGCCACCGGCCTGGAGCCGACAGCGACGATGAAGTCCTCCTCTCGCAATCCGGCCTTGTCGGCCGGGGAGTCAGGCACGACCTTCGTCACCAGGGCGCCGCGGGTATGGGGCAGATCGAAGCTCTTGGCCAGCTCCTCGTCCACGTCCTGAATGGTCACGCCCAGGAAGCCGCGGACGACCTTGCCCTTGTCGATGAGTTGTTCCATGACGTGCCGGGCCATGTTGGCAGGCACCGCCAGACCGATGCCCTCGTTGACGCCGGTGCGAGAGACGATGGCAGTGTTGATGCCGATGACCTCGCCCCGCAGGTTTACCAGCGGCCCGCCGCTGTTGCCCTTGTTGATGGCCGCATCGGTCTGGAGGAAGTTTTCATACGGCCGGCCGCCGGTCTGGCGACCCTTGGCCGAAATGATCCCCGCCGTGACCGTCTGCGGCAGGCCCTCCGGCGAGCCGATGGCCAGCACCCAATCGCCGACCTGAATCTTGTCGCTGTCGCCCAAAGGGGCACTGGCGAGCCGGTCCGGCCTGATCTTCAGCACCGCCAGGTCCGTCTGCCAGTCCGTGCGGACCCACTGTGTCTGGAACCTCCGCCCGTCGGCCAGCACCACCTCCACCTCGTCGGCGCCGCTGACCACGTGATGGTTGGTCAGGACGTAGCCATTCTTGGCGTCCACGATGACACCGCTGCCCAGGCCGCGCTGCATGAAGTACCGCTCGCGTGGCGGCTCCCACCCCCGGCCGGGCTCCTGGCCCCAGAACCGCCGGAAGAACTCCTCGGGGTCGAAACTGCGGGGCATCCGCACACGCTTCTTGACCCGGATCTCCACCACGGCCGGCTTGACGGCCTTCGCCACCGCCCGGAAGAGCCTGCTGAGCGTCTCCCGCTGGGCCAGCCTCTCCAGCTCCGCATTCGCAGCCCCGCCGGCCGGCTTGCCCACTCCTGCCCCCTCTACCACGCCCGCCGGCTGGCCCGCCAGCAGCGGCAGGAGCCACATCACCACGGCCGCAGCCGCCAGCCCACCCACGATCGCCAAGCCCCTACGTGTCGTCGAATCCAACATGGTCCGTCACTCCTTCATGCAAGGCGTCCCGGTGTTCGTCCCAACCGACCCCGTGTGTCGCGGAGGCCGGCACCGCCGAGACAGCAACAGGACAGCACCCGCGCCGCGCGATTTCTACGGACGCTCCGGCGCTTTAGTTCATTCTAGAGGCCCATCGCAGGCAGCCAAGCACATATGCCCCAGCGGCCGGCACCATCAGGCACCACCACCAGGTCCGCCCCGGCCGGCGCACTACCCCTTCTGCGACCAGGCGACCCAGGCCGTCGGCGACAATCGACCCTGCCCCGCCTGCCTGGCGAAGGGCCTCGCTGACAAACCGCCCCCGTGGAATCGACCTGCCCCCGCGCAACACAAGGACCTGGCGGGTCAGGTCGTATTCCTCGGGCCTCCATCGCAGCGCCTCCATGAGCCCGACCGCATCATCGAATGACGCCACGGCCTCGGCCGGGAAGGCCCGCGGCAAGCACAGAAGGTTCTCGTAGATGTGCACCCTGGGATCACCCGGACGGGCCGGGGCCAGCCCTCCCGGCGTGCGGTCAAGGTACACCCTCTGGCCCGGCTTGAGCCTGCCCCCAAGGTTGACGGGCGCCGGCCAGTCCGCTGGACGCAGCGCGGCGTTCCGCACCTCCACCAGCGATTCCGACGGCGTCAAGACCTCGAAGACGCCCTCCCCGCCGGCCCGGACGCGGAAGGTCTTCTCGAAGTGCCGCCACTGCGGCCTGACCTGCTCGTAGTCCACTCGCAGCCCCACGACTTCCCGCCCCCCCGCCGAGCACTGCCGGCCAACAGGCCACCAGCCAGCCCGCACCAGCCCGCCAGCCCCGCCAGGGGCACGGACGTCCAGCTCTATCCGGTACACCTGGCCCTCCCGCAGCGATACTCGCTGGCGTGCCCATGCCGGCGACCACAGCCGACCCGCACGCAACTTGAGAACCCGGCCGTCGCGTGTGGCATTCTGGAGTTCCCAGGTCTGGCCCAACAGATTGGCCCCCACTGGCCGGGCGAGCCCAACGGGCACGCGAACCGACTCCAGCACTCGGCGAAACCGCTCGTCCGCCGCGAGAATGTACCGCACGTTATACAGGCTCAGCAGGTGGTTGCGCCGCAGAAGCCACTGCCAATGTTCATTGTGGCCCCACGGGCGGAATCCGAACAGCAGGGCATGACCGGCCGGCTGGAACGGCCCGTAGTAGGCGATGCTCTCGAAGCCCATCGCGGCGCACGCCTTGGGCAGCAACAGCTCAGCCGGCCGGTGATGGTAGGCCCGCGACAGGCCCCACACCCGGTAGGGCTCGTGCTTCGGGGCGTTGGCCCTGAGCCATCTGGCGGCCGGTGAGTCCACCGGCCCGGGCCGGCTCCGCCAGTCGGCGGGCACGTCCACGAACCGCGCCAGGAAGAACAGGTCCGCCAGCAGCAGCACCACCAGCCACCAGGCCCGCCGGCCCGGTGCCCGGAGCGCCGCCCAGAGCACCGCCGCAGTCGTTGCCGCCAGTGCCGCCGGGACCACCAGCGCCGGGGACGTCGGCCGAAGGGCGGCCCGGACGTCCCGCCAGGTGCCAGAGGTAATCTGCCACACGGGCCACCAGCCGCGGCGCCCGCCGATGGCCAGCAATCCCACCGCCACGATGCCCAGGGCCATGCATATCGGCAGGTAGTACCACCCCCACCGGAGCACCGTCCGGGCGAACTTCGCCGGCCGGTACACGCACAGGCAGTGGGCGCCGATCCCTGCCAGGGCCGCCAGGGAGAAATCGACCACCAGCAGCATTCGGGCCGGGCAGCGAACCTTGCCGATCACCGGCAGCACGTGCACCAGCCGATAGCCCGGCAGGTAGTATCCCAGCGTCCAAAGGCCCGCGCCCAGCAGCAGCCACGTCCAGGTGCGGACGAGGGGGGCATATTGCCCGCCGCCGGCCTGCTCGGCCGGGGCTGGCGGTTCTCCGGCCCGGCCCTCCGAAGCACCGGCATCGCCGGCCGGGCCGGCGGCCGATTTGGCCCGGCGCCCCAGGTGCCAGATCGCCGAGGCCGCCAACGCCAACGTCACCAGCCCCACGTAGCCGAGCATCTCCGATTGGTGCCACGGGCCCCACCATCGCTGCGGGAAGAAGTTCGGCGTCCGCGAGCCCATGATGAATGGGAAGAACGCCAGCACCACGCACAGTGGAGAGAAGGAGTTCTCGCCGGCCACAGAGTACGGCACCTCGGCGCGAACGGACCGCCGCAGCTCCCCGGCGGTCGCGGCGATCTGGGGCGCCAGGAAGGCCGCCGTCACCGCGGCCGCAGCGGCGGCCACGAGGAGGGCCCTGCGCCAGGGTCGGCAGCGGAGGAAGAGGTAGGCCGTCCACAGCACCGACATGTGAACGGCCGTCGGCCAGTGCCCTGCCGCCAGGGTCAGTACCCCCACGGGCACCATGGCGGCGAAGGCCCCCCGGGACGATTCGCGGAGCCGCTCCAGACTCCACAGCCCCCACGGCAGCATGGCTGCGGCCTGGATGATCGACAGGTGCACCCGGTGGCCGACCATGAAGCCGCTGAACATGAACGCCGTGGCGCCGAACAGGCCGGGCCCCGTCCTCAGCCCGATGCGGCGGAGATACAGGTAGGCCCCGGCACCGGCGACGGAAAAGGCGCCGAAGATGTTCAGGCTGTAGGCCAGCCTGGCCGGCAGCACGAAGAACAGCCACGTGCCCGGATGCAGCATCGCGCTCTGGGGGTCGGCGAACAGGCCCACACCGGCCGCCTCGGCGCCATTCCAGCCCGGCCAGTGTCCCGAGCGCACCGCCCGGGCCACCATCACCCGCAGCGGCCAGTAGTACACCACGTCGTCTTCACCGGCCGCTGTGGGGCAGAGCCAGAGCGGATACAGCATCCCCGCTGGCAAAAGCACGATGTAGGCCACGATGAGCAGCCGTCGGCCCATGCCGTGGACGCCCTTCCCTCTGACCCACGCCTCGCCCGCCGCTGCCGTGACGTTCAGGTCCTGGCCTGCCGGCCCTTTCGGCCGGCCTCGGCGGCCCGCCGCCGGGCCAGCTCTATGGCCAGCCGGATGGCCGACTTCATGGGCTCGGGGTCGGCCGTGTTCTTGCCGGCGATATCGAAGGCCGTGCCGTGGCCGGGGCTGGTGCGGATGATGGGCAGGCCCAGGGTCAGATTGACCGCCTGTCGCCAGGCCAGCAACTTCACCGGGATCAAGCCCTGGTCATGGTACATGGCCACCACGCAGTCGAACTCGCCCGCGACGGCCCTGGCGAAGAGGGTATCGGCCGGATACGGCCCGGTGACGTTGATGCCGGCCTCGGCGGCCATCAGGATCGCCGGCTCGATGATGCGCTTCTCCTCATCGCCGAAACGCCCATCCTCGCCTGCGTGGGGGTTCAGCCCGCAGACCGCGATGCGAGGGTTGGCCAGACCGAACATCTCGCGCAGGGCGCCGTCGGCAAGGTCGATGGGATTGAACACGCAGCCAATGGTGAAACCGTGGCGAATCTCGAACAAGGGCTGATGAATGGTGGCCAGCACAACCTTCAACTGCGGGGCCACGAACATCATGGCGTAGTGCCTGGCCTTCGTCCGCTTCACCAGCAGTTCGGTGTGACCGGGATAGCGATACCCGGCCAGCTTCCAGGCCTGCTTGGAGATGGGCGCCGTGACCAGCGCCTCGATAAGCCCCCTCTGGGCGGCGGCGACGGCCTCTTCCAGGAAGGCCATCGAGGCCCGCCCTCCGTACCGCGTGGGCTTGGCCTCCCAGGCCGCCGGCGTGGCCAGCTCGTCGAAGTCCAGCACGGCCACGTCGTATCCGTACCGACGAATCTGTTCGTGGTGGTCGCGAAACCAGACGAAATCAACCTCCGCCTGGTCGGCGGCGTAGGAGAACGACTCGCTGAAACCGAAGACCACGAACCTCGCCTGGGCGCGCAGCGACTCGTCGGCCAGGGCCTTGACCACGATCTCCGGGCCGATCCCGCACGGGTCGCCCATGGTGATGCCGATGGTCAAATCCTTCTCGTCCATGGTCTGCGGTCAACGCCAATGCGGAGACAGCGCCCACCCAGATGCGCTCCATCCGGCCAACCATGCGCGTCTCCATGATTTCAAACACCGCCGGGGCCTCAGGCGAAGCCCTCCTCGCGGAGCTTGCGCATTGTAACACCCCCGCCGCCCAACTGCTCCAGGTATCGCCGCACGTACTTGCCGATGACGTCCAGCTCGACGTTCAGCCTCGCCCCCACCCGCGCCCGACCCAGCGTGGTGGCCTTCAACGTTGCCGGAACCAGGGCCACCGAGAAGCGCCCATCGGCCAGCTCCGCCAGCGTCAGACTCACCCCCGCCAGGGCCACCGACCCCTTCGGCACCATCTGGTCCGTCAGCGACCTGCCCGCCCGGAGCCTCAACACATGGCCGCCCGGACCGGCCTCAACCCGCACCACCTCCGCCAGGCCATCAACGTGCCCCTGAACGATGTGCCCCCCAAGGGCCTCGCCCACGGCCAGGGCCGGCTCCAGGTTGACCAGGCTGCCGACCGTCAGCTCTCCCAGCGTCGTCCGGGCCAGCGTCGTCGGCACAACGTCGAACTCCGCCCGCTCGCCAGCCACAGCGCAAACAGTCAGACACGCCCCGTCCACGGCCAACGAGTCCCCCTCGGCCAGCCCGGCCGCCAGCGGACCGACGTCCACCGCCAGATGCATCCCGCCCCGGCCGGTCTTGACCGAGAGCACCCGGCCCACATGCCGAACGATGCCCGTGAACATACCCCCATGCTACGTGCACCCGCCCGGCCAGGCAAGCCGCCGGGAGTCGCCTCATCCCCGGCCCATCGACCCATTTGCCCTCGCCGCCACGACGGTTGGGGCCGAACCCGACGAGGCCCGACGGGCATGCACGACCAGCGCAGAAGAGCGGCCCGGGAGGCGGTTCCCGTGGGTCGGGGTCCGTCGGTCTCAATTGGAACCGCGCCCGGGCCACCCAATCCCCGCGGCCAGGACGTCACCTGCTCAATCGCTCCGTCATGTCGCTCCAATGCCGGGCAGGCGCCAACCCGGCATGGCAGGAGGCTGCCTCGCCGGCTCCACGTTTACCCTCATGCCGAAGCGGTAACCTGCACCCGGGCCGGACCGGCCAGGCCGGCCCTACCGCGAACCGGGGGAATCGACGATGATGTTCACCGGCCCGTCGGCCTGCGAGCGGATCGCCATCTTCGCCCCAAACACACCGGTCTGCACATTCACGCCCTGCCGGCGCAGAGCCGCCAGGAAGGCCTCGTGCAGCGGTTCGGCCTGCCCGGCGGCTGCCGCGGCGGAAAATGCCGGCCGGCGGCCCTTGCGGGCGTCGGCCAGCAGCGTGAAGTTCGAGATCGCCAGCACCGACCCGTTCACGTCCTTCACCGAAAGGTTCAGCTTGCCCTCCTCGTCAGTGAAGACCCGAAGGCCGGCGAGCTTGCCGGCCAGCCAGTCGGCATCCTCCGGCCCGTCGCCCACGCCGACACCGACGTACACCAGCAGGCCCTTCCCGATGCGCCCCACCACCTCACCATCGACCTCCACCTCCGCCCATCCGACGCGTTGGACCACAGCTCGCATGCTCAGCCCTCCTGTCCACCATAGAGGGCCACGACGCTCCGCGCCACCGCGGCCACGCGCTCGGCCAGTTCCGGCGGACCGACGACCTTCACCTGATCCCCATAGCCGAGGATCCACCAAGTGATCTCCCCCAGGCCGTCCACCCGGGCCCGAAACTCTATGGACCCGTCGGGATTCCACTGAACCTGCTGACTGCGGTGCCAGTTCACCTCGGCCACGTTGCCAGCCACCTTCGGCTCGAAGTGCAGGTGCACGTCGTACAGCCGGCCTTCGGGGATCATGCACCAGGCATCGCCGAAGAGCCCGTCTTCCTTCACCTCCCGCGCCGGGAAGGTCCTGTCGGTCACCACCAGCTTGCGGATCCGGCCAAGCTTGTAGGTCCGTTGCTGGCGGTGGCGGCGGCAGTAGGCGATGAGGTACCACGCCCTGCCGATGAACACCAACCGCAGCGGCTCGACTGTTACCGTGATCTGCCTGCGCTCCTGGAAACTCAGATACACCAGCCGGCAAAGCCTCCGCTCGGTGATGGCCGCCAAGAGTCGGTCGAAGTCCTCGTCCAATCCGTGGTGCCGGGCCGGCGGGGCCGGACGGACGGCCACCTTGGTCAGCACGGTGCCCAGGTGTTCGCGCACGGGCTGCGGCAAGACGCTCTCCAGCTTCACCGAGGCCTGCTCGCTGGCTCGGGCCATGGGCAACACCGCCGAGCCCACCGTCCGGCGGGCGGCCACCAGCAGGGCCAGGGCCTCGGGCAGCGTCAGGTTCAGCGGCGGCAGAAAAAAATGCTGGTTGATCCGATACGCACCGCGCTGGCGGTCGTAATAGTACGGCACGCGGGCCATCTCCAAGACGTTCAGGTCGCGAAAGACCGTGCGCCGGGAGACCTCCAACTCGGCGGCAAGCTGCGCAACCGTGTAGCTCCGCCCGCTCTGGAGCATGGTTATCAGACGTAGTAGCCGGTAGATCCTACTAATGCGCATCGACTCCCTTTCCTTTTATGCAGGCGGTGTGACAGCGCTATGTCACAGCCAGGATTTTTTTTGAAGATTTTCCACGGAGCGGAACTGCCACCAGCCCTGCCCTACCCGCTGGCCGGGCCGGAACAGACCCTAATCCGCACAGTCTTACCTGGCTCAAGAACTGGACTTGCGCCCAGCGGCCGGGGAGGCCTTGGGCCTGGTGCCGGGCATGGAGGTGGCCGGCCTGCTGGCCGGCAAGGTTGACCTGAGGGGCCGGCCCCGGATGGCCGACTCAGCCGCCAGCTTGATATTGTGCTGGTGCAGCGTGGTGCCCGCGACCCGTGCGAGGTCGGCCAGAGCGTTGTTGTAGCCGATGACGGCCTGTAGCTCTGCTCGCTCGGCCTGGGCCAGTGTTTCCTGTGCGCTGAGTTTCAACTGGAGGAACTCCGGCGTCCGCCGGCCGCGGAGGTTCTCGGTGTCCTCCAGGGCCTGGAGCTCCAGTTTCGCGGCGGCCTTGGCCGCCCGCTGGGCCTGGAGTTCCTGGTAGGTCGTCCGGATCTGGCGGATGGCCTCGCCGACGGCCACCGCCACCTGGTCGGCGGCGTTCTGGAACGTGGTGATGGCCTTGAGCCGCTCGAACTGCTTCTTGCGCAGTTCGGCCCGGGCCGCCCGGTTGCCCAGGGGGTATTCGAACTTCACCGCCACGGTATGGCTGAAGTAATCCAGGGTCAGCATCTCCAGATTGGCCCGGCTGGCCGAGCCGCGCAGGCCCTGGAACGTGACCGAAGCGCTGAGGTCGAGCTCTGGGAGGGTCTCATTGCGAGCGACCTGCACGCTGATGTCAGCGGCCCGGATCGCAAGCCTGGCCTGCTCGAGCGTGGGGTTGTGCTTCAGTGCCAGAGTGAGTTGATCGGTCGGGTCCAGGGTGACCTCGGTGTCCACAGGTGCCGTGCTGGGCCGGAGGGTGTACTCGCCGAACAGCGGCGCCCGGGGGTCGGCCAGCAGGCGGGCCAGCACGTACTGGGCGTCAAGCACGTTCTTCCTGGCCCGCATCAGTGCGGCACGCCGGCTCGCGACGGCTGCCCGGGTCTGCTTGATCTGCACCTGGGTGGCGTCCACCGCTGACCTCGCCCGGATCGTGTTGCACGTCTGGATGGTCACGTCCAGCAGGCGTTCCTGGATCTGGTAATCCTCTTGCGCCTGCACCAGTGCCCAGTACGCCGACTGCACGTCGGTGACGGTCTTTTCCACTTGCTCGCGGAACTGGGCCAGCGAGATGCCGTGCCCCAGCCGGGCGATTCGCAGCGAGGCGAGGTTGTACTCCGTGCCGCCGAACTTCAGCAGTGGCTGAACCAGCTCCACGGTGAAGAGCGCCTCGTCCCTGGGCTCGGGGACGGTGGTGTCAAGGCTGTCCTTGGTGCGCGTAAGGTCATAAGTGGCCTTGAGTTCAGTGCCCAAGGTGGTCTTCTTCTGCACGCCCAGCTCCAGGGGTGTCGTCCGCGACTGCGAGGACAGCAGCGCACTGGCCGCCCGCTTGTCCTCCAACTGGTGGCTGAAACTGGCAAAGACGGTGTAGTCGAACTCGGCAGCGGCCTTGACGACCTCCTCACGGGCGATGGCAGGGTCGAACGAGACAACCCGGATGTCCAGGCTATTCATCAAGGCCAGGCGGATGGCGTCGGGCAGAGAGACGTACAGCACCTTGGTCCCCGCCCCCGACGGCCGCCCGCGTCCCCAGCGCTTGCCCAGGAGCGGCTGAAGGGCCGCCAGCTTGCCTTCGAGCATCGGGGCGTCCTTGGCCTCCACGTACAGCCGAAGCGCCCGCTTGTACAACGACAAGCGCGGGTCGGACCGCAGCCACCAGGCCCGCACGCTGAACCACCAGTCCTTGAAGCGAATCACCAGCTCTTGCGGCTCATCGATGGTGACGTCGCGAAGCTGGGACAGGGGCGTATTGAGGACCTTGTTGGCGTTGACGGACCTGCCTGCGTCCCCGTCCCGCCTCACCTTGCGCAGCTTGGCCGCGAATTCGTTGGTCCTGGCCATCAGCCGCAACGCCTCCGCGATGGAAACGTCCAGCACCTGGACGGCGGCGTCGGGACGCCTCGGCAGGCCCTTTGGCCGGGGAACGGCCCGGCCCAACACCTGCTTCTGCTCGGCCGCCTCCAGCCTTCTCGCCAGCAGCCCCTCGCCCACCGCCCGGAACACGACCTTCGCCCGGCCCGCCGCCGGCCGCGGGGAGACATCGATCTCCCAGTTACGGTAGCGGATGGTCAGCCGCTCGAGATCCGCCGGCCCGCCCGAGGCAAACCTGGCAAGGAGTTGGTTCATCTTGCCCTGGACGAACTCGTTGGAGTCCTTCTGCCAAAGCGCCATGTTGCCCTTGCCCTTGCCGACGGGCAGCTCAAAGAGGAGCTCTCCACTCTGGACGTTGGCTTTCAGCGGCAGCAGCTCCCTGCCGGTCAGCGGCCGCAGTGCGTCCAATCCCTCGTTCCCCGCGCGCACCTGGGGGGAATGGCTGCGCAGCCACTGCTGGTACCGTCTCACCAGTTCCGGTTCGATCCGGCCGGGCTCGACGCAGCCCGCCCCCGCCAGGCATGCCGCCAGGGACAGCAACACGTAACCCGCTCCTCTGGCCATCATCGCTGTGAACCCGCCAACGCCTGCTCGTAAGAGCGATTCCCGAACGCAACTTAGGTGGATTACTTTTATCGTCAAAAGTCCCATGTGGGAAACAGAAAATGAAATGACCCAGCCGACCGCAGCAACTGCGAGCCACCCGCCGGATGCACCCGGCGGGCACGCCCCCAACACCGGGGCCGCAGATGGTCGTTGCATTCCCACCCGAGGGGCACAATAATCTCTGCCAACTTACCCAAGATCAGGAATCCGTGCCGATGGGCAACCTCGACGACATCTTCAAGGCCTACGACATCCGGGGCATGTATCCCGACGCGGTCAACGAGGACATCGCCTGGAAGGTCGGCTACGCGGCGGGTCAGTTTCTGCGCAGTTTGCTGAGCGGCTACGACCGCGGCCAGGCCAGCGCCAACCGCCTAGTCGTGGGCCGGGACATGCGCCCGCACGGGGCGTCCCTGGCAAGCCACCTCATGGAAGGCATCCTCGCCAGCGGCCTGTCCTGCGTGGACCTGGGCATGGTGGACACGCCCATGGTGTACTTCGCCATCAACCACCTGGGCACCTGCGGGGGCATCCAGGTGACGGCCTCCCACAATCCCATCGAGTACAACGGGTTCAAGATTTCCGGCCAGAAGGCCCGGCCGATCGGCGAGAACACCGGCTTGAAGGAGATTCGCCACATCGTCTCCACCATCCGGCGCACGCAGATGGGCTCCGGGCAGGTCCACATCCAAGAGATGGAACTGTGGGATGAGTATCGCAAGCACGTGCGGAGCTTCCTGCGCCTGGCCCGGCCGCTGAGGGTGGCGGTGGACGCCTCCAACGGCATGGCTGGGAAGATGGTGCCGGCGGTCTTTGACGGCACCGAGCTTGAGATCCTGCCGCTGAACTTTGAAATCACCGGCCAGTTCGCACATGCGCCTAATCCCATCATCGAAAGCAGCCTGGTGCAACTCCAGGCGGCCGTGCGCGAAAACCAGGTGGACTTCGGCATCTGCTTCGACGGCGACGCCGACCGCTGCGTGTTCGTGGACGAGACCGGCCAGACCGTGCGCTGCGACCTCATCACCGCCCTGCTGGCCCGCCATTTCCTCAGGCTGCATCCGGGCGCCACGGTGGTGTACGACATTCGCAGCTCGCGCGTGGTGGCCGAGGAGATTCGCGCCGCCGGCGGCGTCCCTCGCCGCGAGCGCGTCGGGCACGCCTTCATGAAGAAGGCCATGGCCGACGGCCACGGCATCTTCGGCGGCGAGCTCAGCGGTCATTTCTACTTCCGCGACAACTTCAACGCCGACTCCGGCGCCATCGTCTTCGCCGTGGTCGCCTCGGTCGTCTCGACCCAGCAACGCCCGTTCAGCGAACTCATCCAGCCGCTCAAACGCTACGTCCAGACCGGCGAGATCAACTACCCCGTCCAGGACAAGCAGGCCAAGATGGACGAGCTGGCGGAGATGTTCTCCGCAGGAAAGATCGACCACCTCGACGGCATCACGGTCGAGTTCGAGGATTGGTGGTTCAACGTCAGGCCGTCCAATACAGAGGCGCTGCTGCGGCTGAACATGGAGGCACGCGACAACGAGCTACTAGGCCAGAAGCTCCGGGAGGTCCAGGCCGTTCTCGGCGAGCCCGTCGAGCAGTAGCGCCCCGCCCCCACCGGCCGGGGGCCGGGAACTGACCCATCAGCCGAGACAGCAGCAGAACCATGAGCCAGGTGGCCAAGGTCGCTTTCGTCGATTACGGCCGGAGCATAGCGGCAGCCCTGGATGCAGTCGGCGCCGCCGAGAGCCTGCCCCGCCGGGGGCTTGTCATCATCAAGCCCAACCTTACCAACGCCGACCGCCCGCCGGTGACCACGCCCGCCGCAGCCGTCGAGGCGGTGTACGACTACTGCAAGGCACACTGCGGCGCAGAGATCGTCATCGGCGAGGGCAGCGGCAGCGGCACGACCGCCCAGAGCTACCAGGCCAACGGCTATACGGCCCTGGCCCGCCGCCACGGCATCCGTCTGATCGACTTCAACCGCGAGCCGGCCATCACCCTCCAGCGCGCCGACGCCCTCCAGCTCAGGCAGTTTCACCTGCCCGAGATAGCCCGCGAGGCCTTCATCATCTCCGTGCCCGTGCTCAAGGACCACGGCTTCACCACCACGACCATCGCCATGAAGAACATGTTCGGCCTGGCCCCCGCCCCCTACTACAAGGGCGCGTGGAACAAGTCGAAACTGCACTCGCCCTCGACGCACCACAGCGTCTTCGACGTCTGCCTGTACCGCAGGCCCGACCTGTGTGTGGTCGATGCCACCGTGGCGCTGGCCGGGATGCACCTGTCGGGCAGGCCCGTGAAACTCAATGCAATCCTGGCCGGCACCGACCCGGTGGCCGTGGACGCCGTCGGCAGCCGGCTGCTGGGGCATGACCCGGCCGACATCGAGTACCTCACGCTCGCCAACGGCGTGCTGGGAAGTATGACCGGCACCGAAATCGTGGAGGCCTGAGTCTCCCCGGTCGGATGCAATCCCCGGCAGCCGGGCGCCGCTGCCGGCCGAAGGGAAGGACTCCGCGAGAGCCCATATGCCCTCGGCACATCCATCGGATGGCGTACAATGGCCCTCTGGGCCTTCAGATGGTCCGTCCGAAGGAGCTTTAGCGGTGAATGGCCGAGGGCTGCTGCGGGCATCCATGGCAGCGTTGCTGGCGCTGGCAACGGCCAGTACGTCCTCCCCGCCGGCCTCAGCCGGCCGGGACCCCCGGCCGGGGCGCCGGGTCTGCTCCAGACCGGTCCAGCCAGACCCACTGCCGGCGGAACAAGGGCGGATGTACTTCCCCACAGCGACGCCGAACGGAGCCAAGGTCTATCGCGCCGCCGGGGCCGTCCTGTGGACCGACGCCGCCATCGACGCGGAGGCCCTGCTTGGCCGTTTCCGACTGGTGGAGCGCTTCCTGGCCGAACTGCTGCCCGCGCCGCGCCCGCGACCGTCCAGCCGGCCTGTTGTTGCCCGACGGCGCCTCGCACGCCGGCCGGTAGTGCTGGCCCTGTACCGCCGCCGGGGCGACTACCTGGCCCTGTGGCGGCGGGTGGAGGCCTACTACAAGGGCCGACTGGGCGACATCGCCACGGAAGGCTTCTCCTACCGTCTCTTCGGGGCGGCCACCTGCGATGGCACCGCCACCGGCCGACGGTACCAAGCGGTCCTCTGCCATGAGTTCGCGCACGTCTGGCTGTATCAGAACCGCGGCCTGCGGAACGACGGCAACTGGCTGACGGAAGGTCTGGCCAACGCCGTGCAACTGCGGTTCTTCCCCGAGTGCGGCGACCGGCGCCGGTTCGCCCGCTGGCTGGAGACGGGCCGGATGCTGCCGTTGAAACGGCTGATGGACCTGGACCGCATCTCCCCGAAGGACTACTGGCAGGCAGCCACGCTGCTGGAGCTACTGGCCCGGCGCTACCGCAGCAGACTCCCCGCGCTGCTCAAGGCCTTCAACGAGGGCCGATCCGCCTACTCCATCGTCAGTGGAGTGCTCGAGACGGACTTCCTGACGCTTCAGCACCAATGGGCCGACTACGTCCGCCGCGGGCGGCGGCAATAAGCGGGCGCGGCACCCCAATGGGATGCCGCGCCTCGCGGAGTCATTTCCCTTCATTTGCCCCTGACGACCGGCGAGACCATTACGGCAGCACCGTCAGGCTGGGCGCATCCAGCAGCTCGACGGCGCCCTCTTGGGCCTGGTCGTCAGAGGAAGAGTCCCCGACCACCGTCACCGTCAGGGACGGCGGTTCGGTGAGGCCATCGCCTCCGCCGACCGGGGCCGCCTCCACATCGAGCTGTACCACGGGCAGGGACAGTTCGGCACCGGACACCTCTGGCACGACGGCTGCCGAGCTGCCCGAGCTGCCCGCCGGCGGGACCTCGGCCTCGGCCGCACCGGCGGTCTCACTTCCGCCCGTCGCGGCCGCCTGGCCGCCGGCGCCCATGCCGTAGTTGTCGGCCAGGGCCCCCAGGTCGGCGATGCCAACCTTGCCGTCGCGGTTGAAATCGCCGTCACGCCAGGTGGCGCCGGAGGTCTTGCCATAATTGTCGGCCAGGGCACCCAGGTCGGCGATGCCGACCTTGCCGTCGCAGTTTGCGTCGCCCATGTAGGTCACGCACGCCAGCCGGCGGGCGACATCGCTGAGGTTGCCGTAGGTGTCGCGTGCCCGGGTGAAGAACCAGGTCCAGCCGGAGTCCATGCCGGCCGTCGAGGCCACCCGCTGCCAGCCGCCGATGGCGCTGTAGTCGCTGCCGAGGTAGCTATCCGTGCCGATCTCCAGGGTGCCGTTGTCGTTTTCGTCGCGGTAGAACTCCACGCGCTGGAGGTTGCCGTCGCCGTCGGCCACGCCGATGGCCGTCAGGGTGATGTCCTCGCCGATGATGGTGGGCTTGAGTTCGTAATCCAGGGCGCCCACCGTAGGCCGCAGGTCGAAATCGACGGCCACCTCGAAGTCTCCACCGGCCGGGTGATCCCCGAACTGGTAGGCGAAGACGCACATGTGGTAGGTCTCGCCCGGCGTCAGGCCGGTATAGGTGTGCGTGGCCGCGGCTCCATCGGACGGACTGGCATAGCGGCCGCCCACCGGCGCGCCGGCGGAGTCGAACAACTGGAACTCCAGCCGGAAGGCCTGGTCGGGCGTGACGGTGATGCTCAGCCGTCCGGAAGCGTCGGCAGGGGCGGTGAACTGGAAGTAGTCAGGGTCAGCCCTGGCGGGATCGTTACCATAGCCCAGGTACTCGCTGCCGCTGCCGGCGCCGTCGGCACCAAGGGTGATGGTGGGAACAGTCGTCACGGCAGGACTGTCGATGGCCACGTCCACGTTCCCGGTATTGTCGCGCTCGGCATCCATGACCAGGATGGTGTACAGCTCGCGCTGATTGAGTGTGTAATTCAGCATCTCCGTGGCGCCGGTGGAGGTCTCGGCCACGGCCACCAGGTCGCCGGCCCCGTCGTACAGCGCCAGCAACGGGTTGATACCGCCGCTTGTGGCGGTGGCGGTGAAGGTGGCGGCCCCGCCGTTTTCGGTCGTGAACAGCCAGGTGTCGCGGTCAGAGACCGTGTTGAGCGCCATGGTGAACTGGCGGTCGCCGTCGATGTTCACCGGGCCGTAGTACTCCATCGGCGGGACGGTTACGGGGACGTCGTAGAGGGCGAACTGCACGTCGAGGTCGAAGCCGCCCTTGGTGAACCAGTTGCCGCCGGCGCCGATGATGTAGGTCGTGCCGGCCACCACGTCGTTGTAGGTGAACTCGGCCGGTCCGCTGTAGGCGCTGGCCCCGGCCAGACCAACCCCGGCCCCGTCGTACAGCCGGACGTAGGGCTTGAGGTCCGAGCCGGCGTCCGGGGTCATGGTGACGGTGACGGCGTAGGCGTTGACGGGGGCGACGAACGCTGTAGAAGTCCTGGTCGGGCTGGGGATTGACGGTATCGCTGTCACAGTTCCCGCTGCCGGTATTGGGGTCGATGGGAATCGACCTGATGAAGGTGAAAGATG